>NZ_JACKZU010000004.1:0-66551 GCF_014222165.1 Nostoc sp. 2RC | reverse complement strand
AATTAAAAAAGAGTATGTATATTTACGCAATTAATAAAAAAAGGGCAAAATGCCCTTTTTTGTAGTTAATTTATAGCCATTTGGTAAAAACCTACTTACTCCAAAAAATAAGGGGGTAAGGGGTTAACTCTTGTGATGAAAGCTGATGCTGACAGAATTGTAGTTCTGAATGCCAATCAGTTACAAAACTCAAAAGAATTTGGCTATGATTTGGTTTCAACCCGACCGTAGAATATACCGCGAATCTTAACTTCTTTAGGTTCGCCAGCACCTAAATCAGTATCAGATGGCTGTTCGCTCTCGAAAGTACCAGCAATTTCACCGCTACCGCTATCCACCTTGGCTATTTGCAGAGAAATCTTACCGTTGAGAATTTCTGCACGCTTGACGTTAGTACGGGTGAGTTCTTCGTCATCGGCTTGGGCAGGTAGAGCTACGGCGTTATCATAGCCACTAACCACACCACGACCTTTGGGATCTAGGAAAGCAGCACCACGGTAAGAAGGAACTTTGAAACTACCTTCAAAATCAGTGGAGGTATTAATACTGGTCAATTTGGGTTGGGTTTGAGCAACCAAGTTTTTGATGGTGAAGAGGAAAGGTACTCGCTCACCACCAGGGAGTTGCACGGTAATGGCTTGGAAGTCAAGACCATCAGTTTCCACAAAAGTCAGGCTATTATCTGAGTTGATTTTTAGGTCGCCTTGTACCTGGTCAATGGTGGAAGTGTATCTAGTCAACAATTTGCCAGCAACAAATTCTGCTTCTTGGCGTTTGTTAGCAGGTTCTTCTTTGACGAAGAAACTAGTTGGTTCCAAGCAAAGTTCTTTGATGGTATATGACTGGCTAGAATCAAGGGGAATAGAACCACGACTTGTTTCCGATAGTTGAGGGCATTTGTTAGCCAAGCCAGTGCCTCGAATTTGTTCGTAAGTGAGTACATCCCTACCACTACTAGTAGTAGGAGCATCACTACAAGCAGTTATTAGCCCCAGGCATAAAGCCAAGAATGCCACAATTAAAGCGCGATACCTCATGGTCAACCTCAATCTCAAAAATTAATATCTAAGTTGTAAAACTGCATCGAACTGTGTTATGTATGTGACGCCACTACATACGCCTATTGTTTGATGGGTAAATCAGCCAGATCATACGATTTTTTTTAACTCAAAATCAAAGTACTCTAGTCTCAAGCAACAATGTTCTGATCCCCTCTAGCTCCCGTGAAGGCTGTGCTAAACGGTACTGCGCTGTTTTAGAAGCGATCGCAATTGTTTTTCACAAAAATACAAATCTAGTTATATTCAGTGGTGATTGAAGAAGTGGAAAGTGGAAGACACGGGGACGGGGGGACACAAAGAGTTGAAAAAACTTCTGGAAAATTCTACAGGGTGTTGGTCTGCTTGGGTCAAGTGAGGCCAATCAATCAAGCTGGCAAACTAGGGAAAATTAAAAATCTCCGGTAAATTTGAGTTGACCTCATTTACACGGAAAGGATGGGATGAACAACAACAAAACTATTGACTCAGAAAATTTGCTTTCTAAATTGCAAGCGATCGCAACTGTGGTTAATGATACAGTTGATAGCTGTCAAGGCGACACTGTAGCTCTTTTGTCTTTACTACGAAAATTAGAGCAGTTACACCGAGAAATTCGAGATGGGGTTTTTCAACAGAGTTTGCCTGTTAACCGTCGCCAACTCTACTCACTGCTGAAAGATATTGAATCTGAGGGAGGCTGGCCTTATATTGAGCGGATGAGATTACAAGCTTTTTTGGCGAATTTGCCTGAAGAAGACACCAAAGGAAATAGCCCTGAGCTTTTGGAGAACGATCCCTCCTTTAGTTAATCCACCAAGAGTCATGAGTCATTTGTAAAAAACCAATGCCCTATGCCCCTTTGCCTAGAGTATGCCATCACAAATATGGCGATCGCGCTGTTCTATATTGCGGTTATGTTTGAGGTAATCATCCACCCACTGGCAGCCGCGAGCAACTAAGTCATGAAGATTTAAATTCCAGAGGATTATCGTATTGTCATCACTAGCTGATGCTAGTGTTTGACCATCTGGACTAAAGCTGACACTTAATACTGGAGCGTGATGCCCGTTGAGGCTTTTGATTAATTTGCCTTCACGGCTCCAGAGTTTCACTGTACCGTCCCAACTAGCGGCGGCGAGTAATTTCCCATTAGGACTGAAAGAAACGGCATTGACGCTATCGCTGTAGCCCTTTAACAAGGTTTTTAGCAATGTACCATCCCGTCGCCAAAGTTTTACAGTGTTGTCCCAACTGGCAGAAGCTAGCAATTCATCAGTGGGACTAAAGCTAACACTCAACACCCAACTGTCATGGGGCGAAAAAGTTTTGAGTAACGTGCCATCTCGCCGCCAAAGTTTTACTGTTTGGTCATCGCTGGCAGAGGCTAAAAACTGATTATCAGGGCTGAAATTCACACTATTCACCCAGCCGTGATGCCCCACTAGGGTTTTGAGTAACTTGCCTTGACGATTCCAAATCTTTATCGTTTTATCTTTACTAGCTGATGCCAAAAACTCGCCATCTGGGCTGAAATTTACGCTCATAACGCTATCACTATGTCCGTAGAGAGTCGCGATTGAAGTACCGTCAAGCCGCCAAAGTTTCACAGTTTTGTCATAACTTCCGGAAGCTAGCATTTCACCTCTAGGGTCAAAACTAACACTAGGAACTTTATCTGTATGCCCGACCAAGGTTTTATAAAGTCTGGTTTTGACTTCACCACTGGTGGTGTCTCTTTGCCAAAGTTTGACGGTGCGATCGCTACTACCAGAAGCTAGCATCTGGCCATTGGGACTCCAAGCAACGCTCAAGACTCGATTTTTATGCCCTTGGAGAATAGACGGTGTTGGTGCATCTAAACTCCAGAGTTTGATGTTTTTATCAAAACTTCCCGAAGCCAGCAATTTATTATCGGGACTGAAAGCTACACTAGCAACGCCATCGTTGTGTCCTTTAAAGGTTTTAAGTAAGCTGCCAGTGATACTCCAAAGATTTATGGTGTTGTCTTCACTTCCAGAAGCTAATTTTTGACCATCAAAACTAAAGCTTAAACTCCATACTGTGTCGCTATGGTGGTGTAATGTTTTGTAAAGAACAAAATTAACAGTACTGTTGTTTTCCTCTCGCCGCCAAAGTCTTACTGTTTTGTCTCGGCCTCCCGACGCTAACAATTTCCCGTCAGGACTGAAAGCAACCACCGTTACACCTTGTTGATGTCCCTGCAAAGTTCTAAGCAAGCTACCATCACGTCGCCAGATTTTTACTGTTTTATCGTCACTTGCTGAGGCGAGGAATTGCCCGTCAGGACTAAAGTTTACCCAGTTAACCCAGCCATCGTGTCCCCTGAGTATTTTTACGAGGCTACCGTCTTTGTGCCAAAGTTTGATCGTTGCATCCTTACTGGCGGTGGCTAATAACTCGCCATCAGGACTGAAATTAACGCTATAAACCCAATCTCCATGTGTTTTTACAGTTTTATATGGTTGGGGATAAAACTCACCCGTAATGGGGTTTTGACGCCAAATTTGCACTGTTTTATCAAGACTGGCGGAGGCTAGGGTTTTCCCATCAGGGCTGAAACTAACGGCGGTTATCGCGTCATTATGACCTTTGAGGGTTTGGAGTAAGGTTCCATTGGGACGCCAAAGTTTTACTGTCCGATCTCGACTTCCTGATGCTAGTAACTGGCCATCTGGGCTGAAAGCTATTCCCCAGACAATATCGGTGTGCCCTTCTAAGCGGTTGACCTCGGTTACTCCATAAACCGCTTGTTGCAGGGCTGTGATTACCCGCATTCGGGTGTCTGGTTGCACAAAGTCTGCCTTTTCAAGTCGTCTCCAAGCCCGTAAACTTTCTAATAAGGCATCAAATTCTTTATTAGAAGCAAATAAAGCTTCGCTAGCAGCTGCGATCGCACTAATTTTTAAGTTGGTTTCACTGCGTTCAGCTCGTAAAGTTTGGCTAATTGCTGCTCTTTTCTGTATATCAGCTTGCCACCATAATGCTGCTATTGTTCCCCCCATGATTGACAGCACTACGCCTGCTATGCGTGCTTCTTTTAACCGTCTTTGTAAAATTAAATTGAGTTGCTGTTGACTAAGTTTTTGAGCTACCTCTGCTTTCTTTTTTTCTAGCTTGATTTTTTCTAATTCGGCTGCAATTCCATAATTATTTTTTTGGCGAATTGGTTCAACTAAATAATCGTGAACTAGCTGGTAGCGATCGCCTAATTCTTCTCTGACTCGCAACACCAGCCCCGAACCTACCAATATTTCTAAAATCAGTTCGCCAACTCTGTTAAAACTTGATATTGTATCGATATCTTGATTATTAGCTAGTGCAGCAGCCAAATCGCCTTTAGTTTTTAATGGTCGCGTGCCTTTTTCATCAGTTAATTCAAATAATAATTTCCAACTTAATTTTTCATTTTCCTGACCGCAATCTTTGATTACTTCTCCTAGCCAGCGCTCCACTAATTTTGTCCAGCCTCCGCAAAGTTTATATTGTGCGAGTGTGGTGATGTTTTCTATTTCTAGTTGAGCGCCGACTATTTGTAATTCAATTGGATGTACTTCGTCTAGTTCTCCTGTTAAATCTTCTACTAATCGATTAATTAATTCATCACTCAATTCATAATGAGAACGTTGAGTCAGACTATAAATTATCGCTTTGGCATCCTGCCGAGAAAATTTTCCTAAATAGTAACGAATATCTTTGTCGAGAATATTTTGATTAATGACTCCTAAGTCATATATTTCAGTAGTATTTTTCTGACTCAAGCGTTCAAATTCTAATAAATAATGTAAATAATCTTCTCGCAATGAAAGAATAATTTTGACATAGGGAATATTTAAACACTCACTAAAAAATTTATAAAATTCTATTCTTTGTGTGCTAGGACTGCTAACAAAGAAAAATTCTTCAAATTGGTCGAATATCAGAATTATTGTATGATTGCGCTCAGTTGCCAAGCGAATATTTTCAAGCAGGATATTAGGTGTATAGTCGAGATTAATGGATATTCCTGTGTGTGCTAAAGCTTGGTTAATGCTGCTTACTAAAACTGTTAACCAATCAGTATAAACAGATAAAACAATAGGTATGGGAATGCGTTCGCCGATGGCTTTTCTTCTGAGTGCTGGTACTAAACCAGCTTTGAGAATTGAACTCTTTCCAACACCGGATTGTCCATAAATTACTGTGAGTTTGTAGTCAGCGCGAGCAATTCTTTCAATTAAGCGATTAACATCCTGTTGTCGTCCAGAAGCAGATATTTCCTGGGCGACTTCCTCAGGAATAAACGATATTTTATCAGCTTCTAATACTGGGTTAATTTTAGAGCGTTGTGGCTGTAATTGACTAGCACCAACGAAGGCGCGAAAGCCATATTGATGTTCTATTTGAATTTTTTCTCGTTTGAGCTTGAAGGCTTCTGTATAGTCGTGACGCTCAAAAAAGTAAAGCGATCGCAATTCTTCTAAAATTTCTATGTAAAGTGATGGCTGATGTTGCAGTTCGCAAACTACCTTCGCCCATTCCAAGTTATCGATCGCTTCTTCCCACTCGCCTAAATGCCGCTGTGTACGTGCTAATAATAAAAGATACCAACTTTCTTCTCTTTGAGAAACTTCTGTTGCTGCTTCACAGATAGAAAGTGCTGTATTTGCTAGTTCATGAGCCAATACCCAATTTGATTCATAAGCCGCTACATTCGCTAAAAACCCATAATTTTGAGAAATTTGTAAGGCATTTCCATAAATTTTTTGTAGACGTAATGATTTTTGAGCTAATTGTTTTAATTCACCCCAAGCTTGTAAACGTTGTAGCATTTCACAAACAGGTGAAATAAATTTCGCAACTAAATCTTCTCTTTCTACTTCTTCTAATATTTCTAGGCACTGTTTAAACCATAAAAGAGCATGTTGACAATAGCTACTATCAGCACTGTGGTTTAAGTCTGCCATCCGCCGATAACATAGTCCCAGATGAAATAGTACTATTGCTTGTTTTAGTAAAGGTAAGGAAGATGTAATTTTATTTTCCCGCAAGGTGGGAGATGAAGAGGATGAAGGGGATAAAAGTAATTGTTCGCTAATTTTCCGGACTTTGCCACTTTCCAACTGTGCTACTCTTCTTGTTTCTTTCTGCCACAATGCTAGGCTTCTTTGATAATTTGCTAAAGCACCATTAATTTGATCGTTAGCATATTTATCTCTCCCTAAAACAAACTCTAGACTCGCTTCTAATCCTGGTGTTAATTGAATACCATACAAGCGCAGCAAATCGTTACGCGCTGATTCTATTTCGTGGCGGTGTTGGGGTTTGGGATCTAAATGTAGAGAAGCGGTTGATAAAAAAGTTTTAGCCCCTGCTTCTAAAACTTTGGCAAATAAAGATTCTGCTTCTTGATTAATCAAAGCAATTAAATCTGTTTTTGCCATTTCAAACTTAATAGTGGTTGCAGCCCAGCTTTTGAAATCAGGGGCTAATCTGGAAAGCAATGATGCTACTTCATCTTGTAGCCACAATACCACTGGGAATGGAAAAGTTGCAGCATAGATATCTCGTGCTTGGTTGATGCCTGTAAGTAAGTTTTCCAGGTCGATAATTGACTCAATACCAAAAATCATGACAGCTGATGGCAAAGAGTCTGTGACAACCACGGGATTATCCAGAAATAATTCTGAAATTATTGTGTTGTGTAAGGAAGTAGTTGATGGATTGAGAAAGATTTCTCTAATATTGATGTCTTGAGTCAGGGAGCGAATATTTTCTAACATTTGCTCCCGTAGCTGCCCGTAATTACATCGGACTAAAATCAAAGCAAATTGACCCTCAGAAAGGGCGATCGCTCTAATCAGTCTTTGCAAAGTATGTTGATTTTCTTTGGTCATTGGGTATGGGGCATTGGGCATTGGGCGTTGGGGGATGAGGAAGATGAGGGACAAAGCTGCTCAGTCCCTAGTCACCAGTCAACCCTATTTTCAAGCCAGTGTTATTGGTTTTGTTGCCAAGCCAAAACTTTTTCTGTTTCTGCTAAGGCTGGACTGATACCAAACCAGCGCCCCACAGGATCGCGATATTCAAACAGATACATGCTTCGTAGTAAGCTTTGGTAGTCAGACTCGCCTTTAACTCTCTGCTGTTGTACTACTTCAAACAATAATTGCCATTGGGATTCATCAATAGCTAATAGCAAATCATCACGGTAGTCTTTAATCACAGCTTCTAAGCAGTCGCTAGAAAACGGCGGATCTTGTCGTTGCAGACAGCTATAAAGTAAACCCAATAAGTTACGAATGTGGCCGCCGCTAACGCGACATAAGCGATCCAAGGTTTGGGAGTTATCGAATAATTCTGTAATGAGTGAGAGTCTTGTATCTAAAGGAACCTCTGGAAAAGCCCTGGCTAAGACTAACTGGCGTACCAATGACATCCCTGGTTCATAATCACTACCATCTCTTTGTCGCAGCAGCACCATCGGTAATACTTTGGGGGCAATCCCTCCCCCCAAGCGATTTTTCAGTGTCTCGTACTCATTAGAAAAAATTAGTGCTAGGGGAATTGTGTAAACTAGGTGGCATTTGAGTCGGCGTAACTGTTCGCCTCGGTCGATAAATAGGTACTCTGGTTGCGATCGCCCTGATGCTAAGGGACGCATATCCACTCGATCTAAGTTATCTACAATCACTACCAGTCCTTTTTGACCGCGCAGTTTGAGCTGATTAACAGCTTTTTCTAAAATTTCTTCGTTAATCGCTTGCAAAATACTGTTGGTGCGTGGTTCGAGATATTGCCTCAGTTGATTACGCAGTTGATTGCTATCTTTGGTTTTGGCGGTAATTTTAGCAATTCCTAAGGACAACTCTGCTTCTGCTGAAATTTCTATGGGACTTTGCAAAAAATCGCCTACTTCTTTAAACAAATTGCTAAAGTAACCAGGTTTGAGTTTGATACCAATCCCTTCTAAACTAATACTTACTTGACGCGCTACACTGAGCAAAATATCGCTGACATCAATATCCGCCATGTCTAAATCTTGACTGGACTCAAAATAAACTACATGAAATCCCGCCAATTCTAGTTCTGTTTTCAGGCGCTGCAACTCTGTGGATTTACCGCAGCCAATGTGACCAGTAAATAACTGGCAGGTTGGCTCGTCAGGGGAAATACGACAGATTGTCCGTTGCAATTCTTCTACAATCTTGCAACCACGTACATCAGCAAAATCTATGTAATACTGCCGATCTAGCACGTTACTTACATTTAATGTGTAGCTAGGATTACATGCTTTATAAAAACGTGACAAATTTAATGTCATTCTCATGTATGTTGAGGTCTATTTCAGAGAAAACAGTTTTGGGAGAACAGGAAACAGGAAAACCCATACGCCATAGCGTGGGATTATGACAAGGACGCCGTTTTTCCTCGCGCTTTGCGTCTGATAAAAACGTCTTTTTTAAATTGGGCTTTAGACCCAGAACTAAAGTTTTCGATCGCTGTTTCCTGTTCCCTCTTAAGAGTTCCCTACTCGAAGGGGTTTGTGATGTGTGTGTAGATGCAATTAAATTTGTATTTTTTATACAAGTAATCTCTAGCCTACATTTAGGCACACGCTTAGTTTGCAAGTTGGTAGTGTCTTGCAATAGACAGTACTCCTAGCGAGCCTACACCGAGTAACTGTGAGTATATGGTAGAGATTTAATTGACCCTAATAACGCTAAGCATATCTGTCCTTTTTACACCTGCTATTGAGGTTTTGACAATCTCTAGCTTTGGCTTGAACAAAAAGAAAAAAAGTGGCAGGTAAACTGTTTGAGATCGCGGGTTTTCCCTGATGCCTTTGTCCTCTTGGTTTGCTTAGCACAAATGTTAATCCTAAAGTTAACAAGTCGCAAAAACTACTAGACTAGATGATTTTCAGTTTGTATAGCTCATGAGGTAGGACTGGTATTAATTATAGCAATGTATACATAAATCTAGTAAATTTTCACTTATCATTTCACATTGTATTTGTCAATAAAACAAAATTTTAAATATTTCAATTAATATTTCGTAATCATTGAGAGAAGAAAGTTCGATGAAAACTTGTCAAAAAGACTACAGTCAGTTCAAAATGGACACCGGAAACTTTAATAACCACTAATGACTAGCGCCACGATTTTTGTTTAGTTACTGTAAAGTGTTACTAAAAATAAAAAAAGTCTTGAGGAGTACGGCTAACAGATGCCGACAGTGTTTACTGAAATTAATTAATGATACAAATACGTCAAGGATTTTGGACTGCAAGGAAAAAGGGGTTTGAATGGCTGGCATAATATCAGTTTCCCGCACGGATCTAGCCCAGCGCCGTAAAAAATTACGTCGGCAAAGGCAGATGAAAATTATTCAGGCGATTTGGCGAACCATTGCCATTACCAGTTTGGCCAGTGGATTGCTGTGGGTGGCAGTCCAACCAATGTGGATGCTCAAAGCTTCTAAGCAAATAGTGATGAAATCAGGCAATAAATTACTGTCCGATGAAACAACTCGATCGCTATTGGTGCTGTCTTACCCCCAGTCATTGTGGCGAATTGAACCGTCGGCCATCGCCAATTCCTTGAAGCAACAACCAACTATTGCCAATGCCACCGTTAGACGCCGCCTATTTCCTCCTGGGTTGATTGTTGACATCCAAGAACGAGTACCTGTGGCGGTGACTCAAACACCAACAGTCCAAAATCAAGGCACTAGTAACAAAAAAGTCACAATTGGCTTACTAGATGCAAGTGGAGTTTGGATACCCTTAGAAAAATATACATCACTCAACCCCACCAGAAAATTACCCAATCTCAGAGTTATTGGATTGCCAAAACAATACTGCCTCTATTGGAATCAAATTCATCAAGCTATCAGTCAAAGCCTGGTGAAAGTGATGGAAATTGATTGCCAAAATCCAACGAATTTAATTTTAAAAACAGAATTAGGAAACGTGCATCTTGGCACTCCAGGGCCGCAATTATCAGAACAAATCAAGGTACTAGCTCAAATGCGCCACATAACAGCAAAACTCAATTCTGGCGAAATAGAGTATATTGATTTGAAAAATCCCGAATTACCATTAGTACAAATGAACCAAAAAAATTCCAAATTAACTCCCAAAATCCCTGGAAACATTTAGACTGTCTGATATGTTCAGCGCTCTTAGTAAATTAAGAAGCTTTATGCTGATAAATATATTTATTATTTTTAGCTTTCTCGCAAACCGCAGGAAAATCGGCATTAACTTCTAATTAAAATGAGAAGACCGATCGTAAAATCTCCATTGTGAGTCAAAAAACCCGTAGTTGCGCTCCTAATATCTATGTAGTGGGGTGCAAGATGCCAGACAATCTAGTGATGGCATATAGCGTGCAAACACTTTCTGCCATACATTCTGCAACTAAATCCAGTGCAAAAAGCAGAAAAATGTTTGAGTTTTCCATTAAAATCTGACTCACAAGCAGAGAACAATCTCTGAGAATGGTTGAGGCCGCTATTAAAGTGCAAAGCCGAGAATGCTCTGACTTTAGTCTTTTTAAGACACTTTGGAACTGGCCAAACAGGGTGTAGCAAGAGAGATTTCGATCTTTTGTTGTCGGTGCAACTCACACAGTCTCTTATACTAGACTATTGCTACAACAAAGTGTCCATTAAGACTCCCCAAATAACAAATTAATCAGGTATAGTCTGACAAGCAAATTATTCCTTACTTCCATCTCTAGGATAAGTAAGTATCATGTAAATTTTGTGTCTTAAATTGCAATCATCCCCAATGGTGAAATCTATTAACAATATTATTAAGGCAAAAAAAATCCAATGTAGTGTGTGCTTACAAGTTATGCCATCTACGGAGGAAAATGAACAGATTAATATCTGGTTAAAGTTATACAGAAGGCTTTTAGATACATGTAGGTATTGCAATATATTCAACATTATGCAGAAATTATTGTTCTTCAGACATATCTGTAGTAGTGTGGCTATATTTGACTACGTAAGATGGAATTCTACTTCTGTAGAATTTGTTGTGCCATCGCCTATTTTAAAAGCGTACCCCAGAGTAAATTTTCGCACAACGAATTCTGTTAGGCTTGGCAGTAGTGAAAACAATAAAAAACACTGCCACAATGTTATGGCAGTGTCAAACTATAGTTGACTCTTAGTTGAATAACACCCCAAAAAGTCGTTTATCTACCTCTCACAAATCCAATGACACTTGATAATAACCAAGGACTTACCTATAAAGATTCCCAATCTACCGGACAGCCCGGTTTCTCTTTGGCAGTTAACTCCACCAATCCCTTTAACTCTGGGTTGAACTTCGGACAAAATCACGATAATAAGAAGATTTCTCCTGAAAACAGCCGCATTGGGGAAATCGTTCCCGGTCGGGTTGCCAATATTAAAGTAATTGGTGTAGGTGGTGGTGGCGGTAATGCTGTTAATCGGATGATCGAGTCTGATGTCTCTGGTGTAGAGTTTTGGTCAATTAATACTGATGCTCAAGCCCTAACTCTAGCTGGCGCTCCTAGTCGATTACAAATTGGACAGAAGCTGACACGGGGTTTGGGAGCAGGTGGTAATCCTGCCATTGGCCAAAAGGCGGCTGAGGAATCACGAGATGAAATTGCCACGGCTTTAGAGGGTGCAGACCTAGTATTTATCACTGCTGGTATGGGAGGTGGTACTGGAACAGGTGCAGCTCCCATTGTGGCCGAAGTAGCCAAAGAAATGGGTGCTCTGACTGTTGGCGTGGTTACACGTCCATTTGTTTTTGAGGGACGCCGCCGCACCAGCCAAGCAGAACAAGGTATTGAAGGACTAAAAAGTAGGGTAGATACGCTGATTATTATCCCCAATAACAAACTCCTGGAAGTGATCCCGGAACAAACCCCGGTACAAGAAGCTTTTCGTTATGCAGATGATGTGCTGCGTCAAGGGGTGCAAGGTATTTCTGATATCATCACGATCCCCGGATTGGTAAACGTTGACTTTGCGGATGTACGAGCTGTAATGGCAGATGCAGGATCGGCATTGATGGGAATCGGCGTTAGCTCTGGAAAATCTAGAGCCAGAGAAGCGGCGATCGCAGCTATTTCCTCTCCTTTGCTAGAATGCTCCATTGAAGGCGCTAGAGGTGTAGTCTTTAATATTACCGGTGGTACTGACTTGACTTTGCATGAAGTGAACGCTGCCGCAGAAGCAATCTATGAAGTAGTCGATCCCAACGCTAATATTATTTTTGGCGCTGTCATTGATGACAGACTCCAAGGCGAGGTCAGAATTACTGTGATTGCTACTGGGTTTACAGGTGAAGTACAAACAGCACCACAACAAAGCGTGGCTAATGTTCGGGTAGCACCCAATACTCCCAAGCGACCAACAACACAACAACCCACAATTAATCCTCCAACTCCAACTCCAGCCCCTACTCCCATTCCAGAACCAAAAGAAAAACTGGGACTAGACATACCTGATTTTCTGAAAAACCGACGTACACCACGGAATTAAGAAATTTTGGATTTGAATTAACTTCAGAGTCTTAGACCAGGCTGAGTGTTGTATAAAATCTGCTAGTTTCAGGGTTTTACCAAAGGTAGGGGTAAGCAATACGTTGCCATCCCTAATATTGCTAATTGGTAGAAAAATTTCTCAACGCTACTTACAAAATCAACTTGGGCAGGAATTCACTGATTTCCATGTCTAGCTGTGCTTTTGTCAAAAAAGCAGAACGACCTGCTCGACTCAGGATGTGTATGTAGACCTTGCCCCTTGTAGATATGGCTACATCTATGATTGTAATTTATTTAACTCAAGAAATATGTTTACTTAATTTTATACCAACTGAAAGAAACAATGCAACAGATACATGCTGGCAAACCCTTGTTATGTCGACTTTCTTAATACGTCAATTTTGATTTGGTATTAAGTAGCGTGAAAAAATTATGCAAGTGTCCTAACTCAGTATATTTGCTAAGAATAGGACACAAATAAAAATTATTTTTTAATTTTTAAAATTTCTTCAATCCATTGAATCACCTGATGAGCCAGACGAGTACCATCTAAGCGGTCAATCTCACGAATACCTGTGGGGCTGGTGACGTTAACTTCAGTCAGATAGCCACCGATAACATCAATACCCACAAAAATTAAGCCTTCTTGGCGTAAACGTTCAGCTATTTGGGTGCAGATTTCATGCTCTCTTGGAGTAATTTCGGTTTGGGCAACTGTACCACCAGTGGCCATATTATTGCGAAAGTCAGTGCCACTGGAAAGGCGATTCAGGGCACCTATGGGTTCGCCATTGAGTAAGATAATTCGTTTATCTCCTTCCTTTGCCTGTGGTAGGTAAGTCTGCACCATCACTGGTACTTTACCTTGGAGAGTACTGAGTTCGATAATGGAGTTGAAATTGCGATCGCTTGATTGCAAAATCAAAATTCCTTCCCCAGCTTTGTTACCCAATGGTTTGAGAACCGCAGTCCCCTTTGCTGCCACAAATTCTCTAATAAACTGCTTATCAGCACTAACAATGGTTTCTGGAATTGCTTTGGTAAACTGGAGGGCGTACATTTTTTCATTAGCCCCCCGGATACCGCTAGGACTATTAATCACCAAAGTTTGATTTTGGTCAATGTAATCGAGAATATAGGTAGCGTACAGGTAGGAATCATTGACAGGTGGATCTGTCCGCATGAATACAGCATCCATTGTTTCTAAGGAAGCGAAAAAGCGTTGGCTCAACTTATACCAAGGATTCGCTGCTATCCACCGTCCCTCAACCAATTCCACCGGTACAAGTTCGACTTGCTGTAGGACAGCCCAAGCTTTGCTCCCGACCACACTCAACAGATTTGTCTGAGTCACCCAAACTTCGTGTCCCAGGATTTGCGCTGCTTCCATCAGGGCAACGCTAGTATCATGACACGGGTCAAGCTGATGGATGGGATCAATGATAAAAGCCAGTTTCACGCTGTCTGCCTCAATCACCAGAAAATTAAATGGTTATTCAACTATTATCTCCTGATGTTCTCACCAATTGATGTATGGGCATAGCTTAGAACCTAATATTTTAATAGACAGCGCTTTTGCACTGCCTTACTTTTAAAGAATTGTAGCGACTGCCGTGTATGTCCAGCGGCTTGTCGCCAGAAAGAGCAATATTTTTTGAACTAAACGCTATTGCTAGAAGTTAGTAATTCGTCTAGCTTGCCTTGATTATCTAAAGCGTGGATATCATCACAACCACCAACATGCTCGTCATTGATGAAAATTTGGGGTAAAGAACGGCGTCCATTTGCTCTTTGAGCCATTTTATTTCTGGCTGCCTCATCTCCGTCAATGCTGTATTCGATAAATTCAACTCCCTTGTTTCTCAGCAGATTTTTAGCACGGATGCAAAATGGGCAAGTCCTCCAAGTGTAAATTTCTACTTTTGCAGCCATAAAGTCCTCAAAATGATTTAATACTCCTTAATTTTAGAACTTTGTTATGGAGTGTAGCTGCCCCATTTTGTTTTGATTTGATTTTGAGAAATAGCTAATTGGTTTCGCAACAATAAAAGTTAGTCAGAAAATAATAACTTTAGGCTTTCGGCTGAGATAATGTTGATGTCAAAATCATTAATATATATGAATTACTAAAAGTATATTTGAGTATCTGATGAATCAAGAAATCTATAAGATTAAAAAAGACACACCCAATCCTACTAAAAGAATAACTAGACATTGTATTCTCTGAGTGAATATGACTGGTGTGTCATTATGCAGTTTTTAGGAAACTGCCATTGAAGTTGGGGCTAAAGTTTTTTTCTTTGCTACTTTCAGCGCACCCAGAGCAAATAGCCCAAGGGCAGCTACTGTACTAGGTTCAGGTACTTTTTTTGGTGGAGGTGGGGGAGGAGTGTAGTAAGGGGCTTGTCCTTTGAGCTTGCTACTGTCTTCGCGGTTGTTTTTAGAACCAACGCTCATTAACCGCACCCCAAAGTTTTGTTCAGAAAATTGAGCCAACGTTAAAGCTTGGGAAGTATGGGATAGGGTAAAGATCGTAGATTGAATGTCACCCTTTCCTTTACCTATACCTTCTTGTCCAATTTCTACCCCCGCATCAAAGAAGCCGCCACCACCATTTAAATTGTTACTACTGCTACCAATGGAGTTAATTGTTCCAGCAGGGCCAAATTTGCTGGCTGTTATATCTGTACCGACTACTTTGAGACCACTGAGGAGTGAGTCATCTTTAATGTTGAAGAAAATACCGCGAATGTCAGCAATTGTGTTACTGCCAGTAGATAAATAATCTACTTTAAACTGAATTTTGCCTGACCCTGCTGCTGCATCATCTAAGGTAAATTTTACCCTAGTATCCGCGCCGGTGAAGTCGTTAATAGTAAAACTCATCGAAGCGGCGTTAGCTGGGGAAAAGGCAGAAGACGATATCACAACGGCAGTAGCAGCTAAAAACGAAGGTATTGCTGCGGTGGAAAATAAATGTTTCATGTTAATCAATGTTTTGGAAAACGAAATGGTAAGACTTTGTTGGTAGTTATGGGAATTTGCTGCTTGCTATCCATGTATAATCAGATGCACCGAGTGAAAAGCCTTCTCCCACTCTAAATACTGGATTTTAAGTTGTCTATAATACAAGACTCATATTCAAAAAGACTTCATTTTTCTCTTCACATAATAAAATCACCCAGTAATAATACTGGGTGATTTGATAATTAAAAAATTATTTGATTTCAGTATTTATCCACAATCAACCGCATATTCAATCAGTTGCCCAAGGCGCTGACGTAAAGTTTCTAATCCCAACCGCTGACTGGCAGAAATAAACACCGCTAAGGGGAATTCTTCTCTAGCCAAAGCCAATGTCTCACTGGTGGCTCGATCGATTTTATTAAAAACAACCAGCGCTGGGCCGGGAGTGACTGGCATTTGTGCGAGGATTTCCCTAACCGAACGAATATGACGCAACCAAGCTGGATGAGATAAATCTACTAAATGTAGTAGGGCATCGGCTTCTGTAACTTCCTCCAAAGTGGCGCGGAAGGCATCCATTAAGGATGGAGGTAGTTCGTGTATGAATCCCACTGTATCTGTGATCAGAATTTCTTGAGGTTCATCAGTTTCGCCATGAGGAATTACTAGGCGGCGGGTAGTAGGATCGAGAGTGGCAAATAGCTGGTCGGCTGTATAAACTTCTGCATTAGTCAGAGCATTTAGTAAAGTAGATTTACCAGCATTGGTGTACCCAACCAAAGCTACTGAAGGAACTTCTCGATGCTGTCGTCGCTGTCGTAAGCGCGAACGATGCGCTTGTAACTGGTTAACTTCTTTTTGTAATCGCGAAATCCGTTGCCCGATCGCACGTCGTTCGGTTTCTAGTTTAGTTTCACCAGGGCCACGAGTCCCAATACCACCACCGAGTCGGGACATGGCGCGACCTCTACCAGTTAGTCGCGGCTGCATATATTCCAACTGTGCTAGTTCTACTTGCAATTTGCCGGCACGGGATTGCGCGCGTTGGGCGAAGATATCTAAAATTACTTCGGTACGGTCAACTACGCGGACACCAATTTGCGCTTCTAGGTTGCGGACTTGGGAGGGTGAGAGGTCGCGGTCAAAGACGACGAGATTCACTCCCAGTGTTTGGGCTGTGAGGGCGATTTCTTGGACTTTGCCTTCACCCACTACTGTTTGGGGATGAATGCGCGATCGCTTTTGTTGTATTGTCTGCAATACATCTCCCCCTGCGGTGTCAACTAAACGTGCCAATTCCGCTAGGGTGTCTTGGAATTGTTGGGGGGTCATTTCATCAGTCATTAACCCCACAATTAACACGCGATCGTGGTCAGCATCTACTTCTTGGGCAACAAATTCTCGCTGGAATTCGGCTTCCAGATTTTCCACCAAATCGATCAAATCCTGCTGTGCCAGTTCTTCCAAATCCAGAGGAGGCGATATATTCCAGATCGGAGATTGGACTTGCTTGTGTTCTGTGTTGAAGCCAGCAGGACTTGTAATCAAAGTCCGCGAGTCTTGTTGCGGCGTCAGATGAGCCAAATAAGCTTCTTTGACGTAGCCAGTAGCGCCGCCTCCCCGCCGGGTAAATCCTGTTCCGGTAATATTTAGCACTACTAAAGCATCTAAACGTTGTAATGCCATAGCCGTAAGTGCCGCTTCATTGGGTGGTTCCGACTTAAGATGAGTGGCGATACAACGAATACCACTGAGTCGTTCTGCGCCATAACGAGGTAATTCCAAAGGTGGAATTTGCGTTTGACGCGGTGTGCCCACCCCAACACGAATCACTTGTCCGCGACGGTTGAGATAGGCACACACAGGGTGATTGAGTTCTGTACTGATTGCTGCCAGACGCTGGGAAAATTCAGACGTGGTGATGCGATCGCCTGGTATGCGCTGGTGATAAAGCCGCTGTAGTTGTTTCAGCTGGCTGGTCTTTAGACCTTGGAGATTTCCAAAGATAGTCTCTATAGGCGTTTCTGACCAGTTAAATGGCCCCCCGAATCCTTCTTTAGTCTATTTTACAACAGCCTAAGGGGTGCAAACTCTTTCCTTTGAGGGATGAAATCTCAATTATTCAGGACTTACGCAGGGAGATTATTGGTTGAGGTTGGGAATAGGACATGGGGCATTGGGTATTGGGCATTGGGCATTGGGTAGGCGAGAGTAATAACTCCCCAGTCACCAGTCAACTGTCAACTCTCAACTTCTCCCTCCACTTAACCTACCCGTATTCCCGCAACCAGCTTAGGATAGACTAAAAGAATTTTTTGAGGAAATGGTAGAAAAAATTACAGCCATATTTAATGGCAAAGTGTTTTATCCGTCTGAACCCATCGTACTGCCAACTAATACCCGCGTGCGAATCAGTATTGAAATTTTACCGCCCAGCGAAGATGAAACAGTATCATTTTTGCAAACAGCGCCATCGCTTAGTCTACAAGGGCCAAGTGATTGGTCTGCCAATATAGACAAGTATTTATACGCTAAATAAACTTTTCATGCATTCTGAAGTTTTTCTGGATACATCATTTGCTATTGCCTTATCTGCACCAAGCGATCGCTTGCATCACCGAGCTTTACATCTCGCTAAAATGTTACAAGCGGCAGAAACTCGTTTAGTGACAACACAAGCTGTGATGTTGGAAATTGGCAATGCCCTATCCCAGCTACCTTATCGTCAGGCAGCGATTATATTATTGAATTCTTTGGTAGCAGACTCGAAAGTCGAAATTGTCCCCCTTTCCCAAGAAATCTACGAACGTGCTTTTCAACTTTATTGCGATCGCACTGAGAAAGAATGGGGATTTGGCGATTGCATATCTTTTATTGTCATGGAATATAGCGGAATTACCGAGGCCTTAACTGCTGACGAGCATTTTCAACAAGCAGGGTTTCGAGCATTATTGCGAGAAAATTTGCCCTGACTGTTGAGTGTTAACTGTTGACTGAGAAATAAGGTCTAGCAACTAGGTAATAGTAAATAAATATTTAGAAATACCTTCTCAGTACCCAATCAACAGTCAACAGTCAACAATCAACACTCCTTATTATTCCGTTACAATCAGCTTGTGCGTTAGGCTTTCACGAGTTATCAGCCATGAATTTGATTTTCGATCCACCGATTCCTGTGAAAATTCAGAAGATGAAGGAACGGGTGCGGTGGATGCATCCGAGTTTTGTGCAACGGGGAATTGACCAAACCACTTTGGCCATCGACGATGGCAAAAATCATAGTCCAGAATTTTCTTTTATGGTTATCGGTGATTCTGGTACTAAATCCCATTCTCCACACCACCCCCAGCGAAAAGTTGCCGAACTGATGCTTCCTCACCGCGAGGATTGCAGTTTTGTGTTGCACACAGGAGATGTAATTTATGTGGTGGGTTCTCATGAGTATTACTCAACAAATTTTATTCAGCCTTATCGGGAATTTCTTGTAGGTGGCCACAACCCCAAAAGCATTTCCTATAACCAAATGGTGTTTAATCTACCATTCTTGCCAGTACTTGGTAATCATGATTACTACGATGTGCCGTTGTTGTACCGTTTATTTACGGGTACAACATGGTCTCTACGTCGGCTGTTGAAGTACAAAGATATTGAGATTGGCTGGCATGGTTCCTATCAAGGGAATGCCTATGCACGGGCGTTTATGGATTACACTGCGGGGATGTCTTCCCAAGAGTTAGAACGGCATTTAGATAGACACTACACTGCTAAAACTGACACAGGACGCTGTTTGCGTTACGAGCCGGGAAAATTCACCCGTTTACCCAATCGCTATTATACGTTTCGTTACGGGGGAATTGACTTTTTTGCACTGGATTCTAATACATTTAATACACCATCACCTTTACCTGCAACTCAAGAGGGAGAGATTTACCGTCAGGAATTGCAAAAGCGCCGTCATGAAATAGATACAGAAGAATTGCAAATTTTGAAAATATGCGATGGACTGAACCCTGATAAACCTACCGAAGCGGAAAAACTAGATGAACTGAGTGCCAAATTAGACCAAATTGATGAAATTAAAATCGATATTGAAAAACAACTAGCATCAGAGAAAATACTTACCATCGATTTTGAACAACTAGAATGGTTACGAACTAGACTTATTGAGTCTTGGAATACCTCCGAGGTGCGGGGACGCGTAATCTTTTTCCACCATCCACCCTATGTTACAGAAGCTACCAAGTGGCATCAGGCACAAACCTTAGCGGTTCGCCATCGTTTGCGCTTGGTGTTTGAACAAGTGGCTAAAACTCTTGGTTCTTTAATAAAAGAGCGCCCCATAGTGGATTTGATTTTAAACGGTCACGCCCATTGTTTGGAATATCTCCGCACAACTGACACAGGATTTGCGGATTCCCACATTAATTGCATTATCTCTGGTGGTAGCGGTCATCGCCCCCGGTATCAACGGCAAGAGGGCACTGAATTGATGGAGACTTTTGCAGAAATGGCTGGCGATCGCACTCGTAAAATTGCTGATTCTAAGCTTTTTATTGGTCGCTATAAATACAATTTACAAAAGCGATTGCCTTACTCTTGCGTGCGGATTGATGTATTAGATGGTAGTCCACCGAAGTTTATTGTCAAACCGCTAGTTACTGAGCGTATTGGTGAACAATGGTATAACAGGGAATTTGAATCTTTTGTGATTTAGGCAGTTAAAAAGACTATGGCCCAGTAATCACAGCTACTGGACAGTGTGCTTTATTGAGAATTGCATCTACTCTATGACCGAAGAAAACACGACCCGTAACCATTCGGATATTGCTCCCTAAAACAATTAAGTCAGCATGTTTGCTTTGGGCAAACTTGAGGATTTCCTTTTCTGGGCTGCTTCCTTGAAGGATATAAGTTTGGACATCAGCGCCTAAATTACGACCAATAGCTGCTTGCTGTTCTAACAGATCTTCGGCGATTTCCTTTACTGGAGCTAGCGATCGCTGTTCGTAAAGAATATACTCAACCTGTGGTAAGTTAATCACGTTGACAATAGTGACTACTGCCCCAGTGTGAGCGGCGATGGTACTTGCTACTTCTACAGCATTTTTACTGTATTCTGTGCCCACTGTTGGCACAAGAATATTTTTCAGCTGTTGTTGAGCGATTTTGCATGTCTCACCTTGGGGCTGGGGTAGGTGCGACTTCACCACCATTGTTGCACAAGGGGCTTCTTGCACCACTCGGTCAACAAGTAAATTGAACAATGCTTTTTGAGGGCGTATCTGTTCAGAAGCTCCCAGTACAATTAAGTCATAGTTTTTGTTTGCTTCATTCAGAATCACCTCTGCCTTACTATGCCCAGACTCCGTTTTTATTTGTAAGGTGGTATCAGCAGATAATTGCATTTCCTCAGTCACACAAGCAAGAGCTTCCTCAGCAGCAGTATCTTTAACTTGGGTTGCTGTACGACGTGCTTTTTTTGGGGGCTGCTTGTCGCTCAAAGCGTATAAAGCTGTGACTTCTACCTGGTTTTGATGAGCCATATAACCAACTAACTGGGCTGCAAGTTGGATGTTACTTCCACCACTAGTCGGCACTAAAATACGATGTATCCGCTTGATAAAGCTACGGCTATACTGTTCTTCTTGCTCTAAACGTCGAGCTTCCTCTTCACCCATAACCACCTTCGACAGGGTGAAACGTAAGAGTGCTGGAGCCATTAAAGAAGTTACGATCGCCACCATGACTATAATTGAGTACATCTGCGGATTGAGGACTCCCAAAGATAAACCAATTGTGGCAACAACAATCTCCATTGCTCCACGCGCATTCATCCCGGAACCCATTGCTAAAGCTTCCCAATGGCTCAACCCCCCTACACGAGAACCAAGATAAGCACCCGTAAATTTACCAATACAGGCCACAGCAAGCACAATCAAACCAAATATCAAGGTCTGGGGAACTAATAGGGCTAGCAAGTTAACTTTCAAGCCAGCGGCGGCAAAGAAAATTGGCGCTAAAAAGCTGGCTGTGAATACTTCTAGCATGTGTCCAGCTTCACTACTAAAGCGCCGGGATTGTCCCGCCAGAATCCCCAACACGAAAGCACCCAAGGCTGCTTCTAGTCCTAATGCGTGGGTGAATGCTGCTGCGGAGAGTGAAAGAACCAGCACAACCGACATACTAGCAGCGATGCCGCCAACGTAGTCATCAACCCAGCGCAAAATCTGGTCTACGATGGTACGCCCAATTGTAAAGGCAATGCCGAGAAACAATACTGCTGCACTCACGGAGTGGAAAATTGTCCCAAAGTCAAATTTGCCGCTGCTAGCTAAACCCGAAACCACAGAAAGTAAAATCCAGCCAATGGTGTCGTCGGTCATACCGGCTGCTAAGGTAACTTGACCAATGTCACGGCGAATCAGGTTCAAGTCCATCAACACCTTAGCAATCACAGGTACTGCTGAAATACTCATTGCTGTGGCGATAAACAGACTGAATACCAGTCGCTTTTCTGGGTCGGCTAAAAAACTATCCGGCAATAGCCAGCCTAGTCCAAATCCGGTGATAAAAGGGACAATAATTCCACCGAGTGAAATCAGCAAAGCCGTTTTACCTTTACGCAGAATCAATTTTAGATCTGTCTCTAGACCTGTGACAATCAACAAAAATAACACCCCTAACCAAGAAATTACTGAAAGTAAATCAGACTGTTCTTGGCTTTTGGGAAAGATATGCGCCTGTAAGTCTGGAAAAAGCAAACCAAATAAAGAAGGGCCAAGGAGCACACCAGCCAGTAATTCTCCAACAACGGGAGGTTGATTAATCCGGCGCATGAACTCACCTAATCCCCGCGCTACTAAAAGCAACAGCGACAGTTGTACCAGCACCAACAGCAGTTCGTGATGACCGAGAGGTTTAATTAGACTAGCACCTGCTCCTTTCTGTGTAGCTAGTACAGGCAGTAACATGAGGGATAGGTTTTGCATAAAAAATTTTGAAAAAGCTAGCTTTCAGTAAAGAGTGTTAGTGTTTACTTCCACATCATTCTAGAAGATTAAAATTTGGTTCCGAAAGGTATGATTATGATGAGCGATCGCCTTGAGCTTGGGAGCATTGCAAATGGGCAAGTTTATCAAACTACGAGATTGTAACTTACCTCAAAGATTGAATCAACAAACCACAAAGGACGCATAGACGCGTTAGCGACTTCCCGCAGAATCGGACACAAAGATAAGAGAGTTCAAAAGGATTTTTGCATGATTTTTGTATATTTTTGCAAAATTGAGATGCTTCCTTGAGTTCTCTGTTCAGTAGCCAAGCCGATGACTTATTTTTGAGCGCGAACAAAGAATTTTGTGGTGTCTTCCCAAATACCTTGAGCAGTTGCTAATTTTTCAATTTCTGCTTTGTATTCAACTTGCAACTGATTTAATTGTTCTGGTGATAATTTAGACAATAGAGGATGACCTTTAAAATTTATATTATTTATTGTCTGTGATAATCTGTTATCTGTTACAGGCCGATAACGTCCTGATGGTTCAATTTTAATTTCGATATCTTTAAAACCTGCTTGAGTGAGCAATTTACGACATTTTTCTGTAGTTCCAAGTGGTTCAAGGATATGTGGTAGCGATACACCCAAAACTTTAGCGCATATTCTTTGCTGAAGAGAGGCCATATAAGCAGTTTCGGGAGGACAAGTAAATGCCACAAACCCTCCTATTTTTAGGAAGCGATACCACTTTTGTAAAGCAGCGAGGATATCAGGAAAAAGTACAATCGCCTCACAGCAAAAGACAACATCAAAACTACTATCACTAAAATTGAAATCTTCAGCATCTGCCTCTATCAATTCTATATTTTGTAATTTTTTCGCGGCAATTTTTTGTCTTGCTTGATGCAACATTCCAGGGGTCATGTCAATCCCAATCACATAGCCTTCCGATCCAACTTTTTTTGCTGCGGATATCGCAACTAAACCTGTTCCAGTGGCCACATCAAGGATTTTCTGACCTGAGTGTAGAGGTACAAATTCAAGTAAAATTTTGGCATCTAGAGGATGGCGAGTACCTTCTTCATGGTCATAAGTAGTTCTACTACCATAAAATTCTTTTAGTTGCTGTTTATAACTATCCACATCAGTCATAAGTAAATGTCAATTTTTCTACACTTTATAGTAACTCTTGTTGTGGTGTTGAGTTGCTTGCTGCTAAATCCAACCTTGATAGCACAAGCCGCGTCTTCACCCACTGTTTACGAAGAGCATATCATCCATAGTCCAGATGGGATCGGCAAATATTACATGGGGCGAGAAATTGCCAAAGTTATGGGATACACCGGTGCCGGTTGGCTAGAAAGACCGAAGCGAGAAGTGGAAGAACAGCCAAGTAAAATAGTTAGCATCCTGAACCTAAAACCTGACAATGTGGTAGCAGATATTGGTGCTGGTACTGGTTATTTAAGCTTTCGCATTGCGCCACTGTTAACAAAAGGCAAAGTGTTGGCTGTTGATGTTCAGCCAGAAATGTTAGAAATTATTGAATTGTTCAAACAAGAAAAAAATATTACCAATGTTGAGCCTGTTTTAGCAACTCTCACTGACCCAAATTTACCATCTGAAAGTATCGATTTGGCATTAATGGTAGATGCATATCATGAATTGGCATATCCCCAAGAAGTGATGCAAAAAATTGTCAACGCCCTGAAACCTGGAGGGAGGGTAGTATTAGTTGAGTATCGGGGTGAAAATCCTTTTATCATGATTAAACCTCTGCATAAAATGACTCAAAAACAAGCCCGCAAAGAAATGCAAGCTGTTGGTTTAGTTTGGCGCGAAACTAAAAATTTGTTACCTCAGCAGCATTTAATGGTGTTTGAAAAACCCAATGGTAGTGATTTTTGGACAAGATAAATATCCAGCAAGTCATAATAAAATAAGCTATTGGGCTTTTAAATTGCACAGTTGTTTGTTAAGTTTGTTGACTGTTGAATGTTGACAGTTAACTGTCAACCGTCAACATTCAACAATCCCAAGTAATATTTCACAAATTATTTAAAATCGCTATATATTTTGAGGTACAAAAGTCGCGGTTTTGGTTGTACTATCCCAAACTATCCAGCTAATAGAATTATCTAAATCATCATCGCTATTGGAAACTTTAAAATAGAGTTTTTCTTCACCTTTAGTTTCAATAGCAAAGTCGGCATTTTGGGCATAAACAACCTTAAAACCTCTGTCCCGCAGACAATACATCGCCCAGGCCTTTAATGATTGTTTGTATGGTTCGTGGGGAATTGGCGGTTTGGTAATTGTGTCTTCAATTACTTTGAATATTTGCGTGAGTTTCGCGCTCATAAGAGATATTTCGTGATTACTCCTGAATTAGCTAGCTTCTGGATCGCAACGAATTTCAATCATAAAGCCATCTGGGTCATAGAAATACACACCTCTACCAGTAGGACGACTGACTGGGCCGTGAGCGATCGCTATTTTATTTTCTCTGATTACTGCCACGGCGCGATCGAATAACTGCGGCTCGATATCAAAAGCTAAATGATAGGCTCTAGTAAATGTCTTTTCAGGATTGGGATCTGGTGGTGATAATTCTGGTTCCCCAAATAAATCTAATATCGTACCATCCGGGGTGATGAAATTCGCTACTTTTCCAGATGCGACCAATTCCACCAAGGTTGCGGGTACTTCCTCGCCGGTAAGTTCATGCAAACCTAGAATAGTCCCGTAAAAATGTCGGGAAGCTTGCATATCCTTGACATTGAGCGCAATATGATGCACTTTCCGCAAATCCCCTGGAACAAGGACACTGTTTGCACATTGACTGCTAGATAGCATAGTAAACAAAATTTCCCTACAGAGATAGAAGTTGAACTTTTTTCTTAAAGTTTACTATTCCTAATGAGAACCTATCAACAAAAGAGTCAAAATTCACAATAAATTTTCTACCCAAGTGGTAGAAAATCCAGCAGATGATTTATTTTGACTCCTGAATTCTGTTTTCCTATGCCTTTTGATTATTCCTTAGACTTTCAAAATATCGATTTTCGTCAACATCCCGAACTTTATCGCATTGGCAAAGGCGAGCAAGGTGTACTTTTAATAGAACCATACAAATCAGAAATTCTTCCTCACTGGCGATTCAAAACCCCTGAAATTGCCAAAGAATCTAGCGAAAAAATCTATGAAATGTTTGTTGCTTATTTAGAACAAAATGATTTTGTTGGAGCAGATATGGCGCGAAAATTTATGCAAATGGGTTATACTCGCTCACGCCGTTATGCTAATCATAAAAGTGGCAGAAAATATAAAAAAGGTTCATCTCAAGAAATTTTACCTTATGAAGTAGACCCAATAAAAGCAGAATCAGCAGCTATTTTTAAAGCTAAATGGCTGCAAGCAAAAACAAACGAAAAATATCTCCAGCTTTTAGCAAGACATAAACAAAACTATGAATTATAGAAATATTATTTAAGTTGTAAAAAATATTGCTGTTGACTGTTGACTGTCATTTTAACTTGTAAAAGGCAGTCTAGATAAAGCAAGTTTCAGAATCCAATATGAAAGTAGTGGTCTATCGTATTAATTTTGATGAGTTTGTAGTAAGCACTTCAGTGCTTAAAAATCAAGGACTAAAGTCCTAACTACAAACTTATTTACCCCTCGTAACTAATGCAATGAACCAGTAGTCTTTTCCCATTCCCTACTTTCTACTCCACACTTTAAAGCTAGTAGAGAAGGGGAATATAGCCAATACGCTTGATGTTAAGAAACTTGATGTGTGGAGGTAAGGGAACAGCGAACAAGGACAAGAAAAAACAGGCTTAAGGAACTCCAAAAAATAAATTATTCTAAGTCAAGCATCACCAGTCAACAGTCAACAGTCTTCTATGGAATATTTTTTTACTTAGAAGTCCCTTATCTGAACTGTATTGGAATATAGCCGAAAAATCACGTAATTAATTTAGTATTTATAAATACAATTAATTAATATTATCTGTTAAGTGTTCTTTCTTTCAAAAGAAATTGAAGTCAAAAAATTGTCAAATTCAACCAAAAACACGATAATTTTCACAAAGTCATTGCGTATTCTGCAAAAATGGCAGCAAATAAAGCGTTTAAGAAAGTTAAAAAATCTCTTGAAGAAGCTGGAATCAAGTTTGTTCGTATTCTCTGGTGTGATAACGCTAACATCATTCGCGGTAAAGCGGTTCATGTGGAAATGTTATCTCATTACTTTGACTATGGCGTAGGCATTTCCGCAGGACAACAGGGAGTACCTGTAATGTATGATGCTGTTATTCCTGAAACTGGTCTTAGTCCAGTAGGTGAAATCCGCTTAATACCAGATTGGTTTAGCTTCACTCCTTTACGCTACGCTCCAGGACATGCTTCTATCATGGGAAACATGGTACTTGATGGTAGTCCTTGGGCCTTGTGTCCGCGTAATTTTTTAGTGCGAATGATTGAAGCCGCCAGACGGGAAGGTTTAGAAATTCGCGCTGCATTTGAAAATGAGTTTTACCTGTTACAGCAAACATCACAGGGAATTGTAGCCGCAGATTCTACGGTTTTCGCTTCTACCCAAGCAATGGATAGAAATCGAGTAGTAATTGATGAAATTGCTCAAGCACTCATTAGCCAAGGAATTCCTGTGGAGCAGTATTATCCAGAATCCGGCCCAGGTCAACAGGAAATCTCCATACGGTATACTAATGCTTTACAGGCAGCAGACTGGCAAATTACTTTTAGAGAAACCGTCAAAGCGATCGCTCATCAACACAACCTTACAGCCTCTTTTTTACCGAAAATTTTTGCTGATGCAGCTGGTAGCGGTTGTCACATTCATCTTAGTGTTTGGCGTAACGGTCAAAATCTCCTACCAGACCCCCAAGGTGTCTGCGGTATTTCCCCCATAGGCGAAGCATTTATCGCTGGTATTCTAAATCGTTTGCCTGCACTCATGGCCTTGACTACCCCTAGTACTAATTCTTACCGCCGCATCCGTCCCCACTGTTGGAGTGGTGCTTTTCGTTGTTGGGGACTAGACAACCGAGAAGCGGCTGTGAGAGTACCAAGCAATCCTGCATTCAATGGTTCCACCCATTTTGAGTTAAAAACCGTTGATGCATCGGCTAATCCTTACCTGGCTTTAGGTGCTGTAATTGCAGCCGGAATCGACGGCGTGCAACGAAACCTCAAACCAGGGAATCCCGTTACAAAAGATCCCGGACATTTGCCAATTGAAGAACGTCATACCAATGGTATTGACCTTTTACCACAAAACTTGGGTGAAGCCCTAGAATTTTTGAAGCGCGATAACATGCTTTTAATTGCTTTGAACCCACAATTGTCACAAGCTTTTTTAGCAGTGCGTCAAGCTGAGTGGGAAGCGATGAAAGATTGGGAATTACAAGCAGAAGTCAAACTTTTATTAGAGAAATACTAAACTTGTAGTAGTTTTCACAAAAATTATTAGGTAATGATAATAAGAAGTTATTTACTTGACTTGCTAAATTGCAACGCATTCAGGTTTCATTTATGAATAAGTCTTTTTCTCAAAATCAAGCAAGGCGAAATCGTCAGCAAAATCTGTGGCAACAAAAATGGAGTTTAAAGACTAAAGCTATAATTTGGGCACTAAGTATCAGTGTCCTACCTGTAGTTGCAATTGGAACAGTTACTTACTATTCCGGTATTGATATAATTACTAAAAAAATCCCGCAAGTAAGACTTGACAATGGCAAAAGTTCAACAGAAATTGAACTAGCTTTAGAAAGAAAACTATCACTTTTATTAACTGGTGTCGGAGTCACAGCAGTTTTGGCGGGTGCGGTGGCAACTTTTGTAGTTAATCGAACTGTTACGCGAATCAAAAACGCTGCTGAAACTACTAACGCCATCAAAAATAAGCTGCGTCCAGATAGTGAGTTTACTCAAGTTTACATTGCCAGTAATGATGAATTAGTGATGTTAGAAAGAAACATCAGCTTATTCACAAAGTTGCTTTCAGTTTTGGAACAGGAAAAAGCAGCCGAAACTGATTACTCACAACTATCGCTCAAAATTACCCGTTGGGTTCGAGAATCATTCAACGAGGAAGACGTTCTTAAAACGACCTCAGAAGAAATTCGTAGAGCTTTAAACCTCGATCGCGTAACTATTTTTTCCTTCAATTCCAACTCTCATGGCAGCTTTATCACAGAATCAGTAGCACCAGGGTTACCAAAAATATTGGGGGTTACAGTCTCTGATCCTGGGTTAGAGGCGGGATACATAGAAAAATATCAAAATGGTGCTATCCGCACCATTGATAATATTTATAAATCCGATCTCACAGATGCTGATATTGATTTACTAGAGCAATTTGCTGTTAAATCTAGTTTAGTAGCACCTATTTTCAAAGATAAACAATTATTCGGTTTATTAATTGCACATCAGTGTTCTAGAATTCGCTTTTGGCAGCAATCTGAAATTGATTTATTCACTCACATAGGTATGCAAATCGGTTTTGCCCTTGATTATGCCACGGTTCTAGAACAGGTAGATACTAAAGCGAATAAAGCTCAGCTATTTATAGAAATTACCCGTAGGATTCGCCAATCCCTCAACGAAGAAGATGTTCTAAAAATAACTGTAGAAGAAGTCCGTAAATTACTTAGTACTGACCGAGTGCTAGTTTATAGCTTTAATCCTGATTGGTCTGGAATTATAATTGCCGAATCAGTGATTCCAGGTTATCCAAAAGTTTTGCGGTCTGAAATTGAAGACCTATGTTTTGGTCAAGGTTACGTACAAAAGTATCAGTCTGGACGCGTTCAAGCCACAAACAACATTTACCAAGCAGGTTTGACTGATTGTCACATCAACTTGCTGGAATCTTTTGCCGTCAAAGCAAATTTAGTTGCACCGATTATCAAAGATAAACAGCTATTTGGCTTATTAATTGCCCATCATTGCTCTAGACCCCGAAATTGGCAACAGTCTGAGATTGATTTATTTTCCCAAATAGCCATCCAAGTGGGATTTGCTCTCGATCATGCGAGACTGCTACAACGCATCGAAGCGGAAGCTGTGCAAAGTCAGTTACTAGCAGATATTATCCGCAGCATTCGCCAATCACTTAACGAAGAAGATGTCCTGAAAATCACTGTAGAAGAAGTTCGTAAAGTACTCAGCGCTGATAGAGTGCTGGTTTATAGCTTTAATCCTAATTGGTCTGGAACCGTAATTGCCGAATCTGTTGTTCTCACCTACCCAAAAATTTTACGAGCTGAAGTCCAAGACCTATGTTTAGGTCAAGGCTATCTACAAGATTATCAATCCGGACGTGTTCTAGCCGTAAACAACATTTATCAAATCGGTTTGGATGATTCTGAGATTAGTCTGTTAGAATCCTTTGGTGTAAAAGCAAACTTAGTTGCACCCATTATTAAAGATCAACAGTTATTCGGCTTGTTAATCGCACATCAATGTTCTAGACCCCGAAATTGGCAACAGTCCGAGATTGATTTATTTGCCCAAATAGCCATCCAAGTGGGATTTGCTCTTGACCATGCTAGACTGCTGCAACGAATCAACGCTGAAAGTATGCGAAGTCAGTTATTGATGGATATTACCCGCAGCATTCGCCAATCACTCAAAGAAGAAGATATCCTCAAAACCACTGTGGAAGAAGTTCGCAAAGCACTTAGTATCGACCGAGTGTTGATTTATAGCTTTTACGCCAATTGGTTCGGAATTATCATTGCAGAATCAGTGGTTCCGGGTTATCCCAAAGTTTTGCGGTCTAAAATCCATGACCCCTGTTTCACTCAAACCTATGTGGAAAAGTACAAATCTGGTCAGGTTGTGGCAATTAAGAACATTTATCAAGCAGGTTTAACAGACTGCCATATTACCTTGCTGGAATCCTTTAGTGTGAAAGCAAATTTAGTTGCACCCATTATCAAAGATGAGCAACTATTTGGTTTGTTGATTGGACATCAGTGTTCTGCCCCCCGTGACTGGGAACAGCCTGAAATTGATTTATTTGCCCAAATAGCCATGCAAGTAGGATTTACTCTCGACCATGCTAGGCTTCTACAAGCGTATCAAGCTGCTGAAAATAACTGAGTAGAGACGTTGCACAGACGTTGCACAGACGTTGCACAAACGTTATACAGACGTTGCACAGACGTTGTAGAGACGTTGCAGTGCAACGTCTCTACAGGGCGCACTATTGCTTATTTTTATGAATCTTGCTGATATTCCCTTAATTGACCAACACGCACACAATTTGTTACGACCTGAAGTAGCTAAGCGTTATCCTTATGCTGCTGCTTTTACCGAAGGCTATGATTCGGAAATTATCAATTATCATGCCCGCCAAACTTTCTTTTATCGGCGCAGCTTAAGAGAAATTGCCACTTTATTAGCATGTGAACCTCAGGAAGCAGCAATTTTGGCACGTCGCGAAAACTTGGGACTAGAAAATTTAACACAAGTTTATTTCAGTGCTGCTAACTTGGAAGCAATTTATTTAGATGATGGATTGCAACCAGAAAATATTTTGCCCATATCATGGCATGAAAAATTTACTTCAGTGCAAAGAATTTTGCGTTTGGAAGTATTAGCAGAACAGTTGATTCCTCAAATCGAAGATTTTGATACTTTTGTGCAAACATTTACCAGCCAAATTGACCCGCCACCAAGTGAAGTTGTAGCTTTTAAAAGCATTGTTTGTTACCGCACTGGCTTAGACATTCAATTTGTTGCTACGGATGTGGCTGCTACTAACTTTTATCAGTTAAAACAACAGGTGCAAAATCAACCTCTGCGGCTGGTAAACAAACCACTGATTGATTTTCTGTTACAACAAGCGTTATTAATTGCCGCTAAATATCGGCTACCAATACAATTGCATACTGGTTACGGCGATCCAGATTTAGATTTACGATTGGCGAATCCTTTACATTTGCGATCGCTCCTCGAATCACCACAATATCGCCATGCACCAATTGTACTGCTACACGCTTCCTATCCTTATATGCGAGAAGCAGGATATCTTGCCTCTGTTTATCCTCAAGTTTATTTGGATTTTGGTTTAGCAATACCATTTTTAAGTGTATCTGGAATGCGAGACACTATACACCAATTATTAGAATTAACTCCTACGAGTAAATTGATGTATTCCTCTGATGCACACTCAATTCCAGAGTTGTATTATTTGGCGGCAAAATGGGGGCGTCAGATGTTGGCAGAAGTACTAGAACAAGCAATTCAAGATTCTGATATTACTGCGAGTGAAGCAGAGGCGATCGCATTGGCAATTTTACGTCAAAATGCCTTGGCTTTGTATACGCGAAAAATTAGCTCCACTCGCCTTGACAATCCCAAATCCTATTAGTTACGTAACTTATTACCATTCCCTAATGATGATAATTGTAACTCAACTGCGCTGAGGTAATATTCATCATTTATAACTTCTGCTGGTAACTTCTTCGCCTTTATGCCAGCCTCAACTACATCTTTTGCAGTTACCTTTCCTATTTGATATTGATATAACAAAGTGCCCATACTGGGAATACCTTGTCCTTCCAAATATCCTTGATAAGCAAGAAAGACAATATTAAATGGTTGTAGATAACTGCCGTTATGATTATTTTTGACTGTTTGAGCGCCAGCAATTGCAGGCATAAAAGTTATAGAGGCAATAATTAAAGCAGAATTTACTAAAGCTCTAAATTTCATAATTTTATCCTCGCCAGAAAATTTGTAGCTGCTTGAAAATTTAAAAATTCCCAAAACCCATCATGTAATATGCAATAAAAGCAGTATCAAAGGATTTCAAGTAATTAATATTGGAATCAGTTTTAGGCAAATTTTGAAAAGTAGTTATTGTGTCGCTTGATGTTTTCTGACTTTTGTTTGCAACTGGAAAATATCTAGATATTTTTAGCATCATAAAACTCCCCATAACAACATATTTAGATTTGATGAAACTGACACTATAAATTCATATAGCGTCTCTCAATTTCGTGAGGTACGAGTACATCACTAATTAAGTTGGGTAAACTTCTGTCTTGAAAAGCTTTGAACGCCGGAAACAAAGGTAACCTGCGGGAAGCAAGCTACAAATTTTTCGTTGTGTACCTATAGCTATAACTGAAAACTAAAGATGCTTTTTTAAGACATCGTAATTTATAACCAAAACAACTTCTTGGTAGCAAGATTATCCTATTGTTACTTATTCAAATCTGCTGGATTTGATATGGTATTTTTTCAGCTTTTTTCTTTAAATCACCAGCTAAAATTTCACTTGCTTTTAGCTAATTAGATTCCTATAAAAATATGTTAGAAAAACTTTCAGAGAAAAACAAATATTTTTAGTTGTCAATTTAATAAATAAAATTAATGAGAGTTAATCAGGACTGACGCAAAATCATGAAAAACTAACCGCAAAGAACGCATAGACACAAAGAAATAAGAATTTCCAAGAGTTTTTGCGTAAGTTACGATTAACACAAGTATCTGGTCAAAATTAATTAGGCATTTTTTTGAGGTGAGGAATGGGGAACTCTTAACAGGTAAAAATAAATAAAACTGTACCTAGCTTCACAAAAATCAAATATGAGTTCTATAACTGTTAACAGTCAACAGTCAACAACTTAACTTTCAAAAAAGATTACTTTTTGAGAGCTAGAGTCAATCCATCAGCGATCGCAATTACACTCAGGTTAACTCGGTCATCTTGATGTAACTTCTGATTAAAAGCACGCATTCTTTTAGTTCTATTATCCTGTACTTGGGGGTTGGCGACCCTGCCAGACCACAGGACATTATCAATGGTAATCAATCCCCCCGGACGTACTAATTGCAGCGATCGCTCATAATAGGCATCATAATTTCTCTTATCTGCATCAATGAAAGCAAAATCAAAAGTTTCTGCTTCTCCTGTTGCCAATAGCCAATCTAAAGTATCCAAAGCTGGAGCAATGTGCAGTTGAATTTTACTTGCGACTCCTGCTTGTTGCCAATAACGTCGAGCGATCGCTGTAAATTCTTCACTAATATCACAAGCTACCACCTTACCGTCCTTCGGTAACGCCAACGCCACCACCAAAGAACTATAGCCCGTAAATACACCAATATCCAAAGTTTTCCTTGCTCCCAACAATTGCACCAGCAAAGCAAGAAACTGCCCTTGTTCCGGAGCAATCTGCATTCTACCTACTGGATACTGGGCTGTTTCTTGCCTCAATTGAGTTAAAACTTCCGGTTCTCGAAGAGAAATCGACAGTAAATAGTCATATAAATTTTGTTCGAGTCCTAGTGTTTGGGTTGTCATAATATTCGAGTTTTGGCACTGGGGTGTTGACTGTTGACTGACAAGTTATCATTCTCCCCTATCTCCCTACCTCCCTACCTCCCTTGTCTCCCCACCTCCCCACTAATGACTTTCCTCGTTTGAGAATTTCAAAACAATACACTTTCAATGGATGGGGTTTGTTTGCAACTTCTGTAAAATGTTGGCAGAAAGCAAAACTCAACACAGCCAAATCAATATGCGATTACTACATACAATGTTGCGGGTGGGAAACCTTGAAGAGTCGTTAAAATTTTATTGTGAAGTTCTGGGTATGAAATTACTGCGCCGAAAAGATTATCCAGGAGGAGAATTTACCCTGGCTTTTGTGGGTTATGGTGACGAAAGCGATAATACAGTGATTGAATTGACTTACAACTGGGGAGTGGAAAAATACGAATTGGGCAATGCTTACGGTCATATTGCTCTTGGAGTTGATGATATTTACACTAAGTGTGAAGAAATCCGCAATCAAGGCGGTAAAATCGTCCGAGAACCAGGGCCAATGAAACATGGTTCTACAGTTATCGCTTTTATTGAAGATCCAGACGGGTATAAAATTGAACTGATTCAACTGGGAACTCAAGGATCTGCTATCAAACAAGAACCACAAGAGCAACTTGTAAGCCAGTAATTCTCACAGTCATAATCTATATACTGTCATTGATGGGTAACGTCAACAGTATAGGCTTAGCCCCTCGTAGACATCGCTCCAATAGCACCATCTGGCAGAGCCATGTTTTCGTTTTAAATTAGGGAATAGATGGGGAATGGGGAAGACAAGGGAGACAAGGGAGACAAGGAGAATAATTCATCAATAATAATGCCCCATGCCCTATGCCCCATGCCCCATGCCCAAATCCCTAACATAAAAATCTCAAATAGAAAATTTTAAAGATGCAACCTACAGATCCTAATAAATTTACAGATAAAGCCTGGGAAGGAATTGTTAAATCTCAGGATATTGTTCGTGCTTATCAACAACAGCAATTAGATGTTGAACATTTAATTATTGCCCTCCTAGAAGAACCCACTAGTCTAGCAATACGTATTTTGGCTAGGGCTGAAGTCGATCCAATTCGCTTGCAACAACAACTAGAAGCTTTTACCCAACGTCAGCCAAAAGTTGGTAAAAGCGATCAGCTTTACCTTGGCCGCGGTTTAGATGTTTTACTAGACCAAGCTGAGGAAATTCGAGCCAAAATGAAAGATTCCTACATTTCTGTGGAACATATTCTGCTGGCTTTTGCTGAGGATGAACGGGTTGGACGGCGGATACTCAAGGGCTTTAATGCAGATGCAGCGAAGTTAGAAGCTGCAATCAAAACTGTTCGCGGGAGTCAAAAGGTAACAGACCAAAACCCAGAATCCCGCTATGAAGCTTTACAAAAGTTTGGCAGGGATTTGACAGAACAGGCAAAAGCTGGGAAACTTGACCCGGTGATTGGGCGTGATGATGAAATTCGCCGGGTAATTCAGGTATTGTCTCGCCGCAGCAAGAATAATCCGGTGTTGATTGGGGAACCGGGAGTTGGTAAAACTGCGATCGCTGAAGCTTTAGCACAACGCATGGTCAATGGTGATGTTCCCGAATCCCTGAAAAATCGCCAGCTGATTTCTTTAGATATGGGTAGCTTAATTGCTGGGGCAAAATACCGGGGTGAGTTTGAAGACCGGTTGAAATCTGTTCTCCGGGAAGTCATGGAATCAGACGGTAAAATTGTCCTTTTTATTGACGAATTACACACCGTAGTGGGTACGGGTTCCAATCAACAAGGGGCGATGGATGCAGGAAATTTACTTAAACCAATGCTGGCGCGGGGAGAATTGCGTTGCATTGGCGCTACTACCTTAGACGAATTCCGCAAACACATAGAGAAAGACGCGGCCCTAGAACGTCGCTTTCAGCAAGTATTTGTCGATCAGCCAACTGTAGAAAATACGATTTCCATTTTGCGGGGATTGAAAGAACGCTACGAAGTGCATCACAACGTCAAAATTTCTGATTCCGCTTTGGTAGCCGCAGCAACTTTATCAGCGCGTTATATTAGCGATCGCTTTTTACCAGATAAAGCCATTGACTTAGTAGATGAAGCAGCCGCACAACTGAAAATGGAGATTACCTCCAAACCAGCCGAACTAGAAACCATTGACCGCCGCCTCATGCAGCTAGAAATGGAAAAGCTATCATTAGCTGGCGAAGAAAAAGGTATTCCCCAAACGCGAGAACGTTTGCAGCGAATTGAGCAAGAAATCGCCAATTTGACGGAGAAGCAGCATATATTTAACGACCAATGGCAAGGTGAAAAGCAATTATTAGAAGCCATAAGTGCTTTAAAGAAAGAAGAAGATGCGTTGCGAGTGCAAATCGAACAAGCAGAACGCGCCTATGATTTGAATAAAGCTGCACAACTGAAGTATGGCAAATTAGAAGGAGTGCAACGCGATCGCGAAGCCAAAGAAACCAAACTTTTAGAAATTCAAAGCCAAGGTTCTACTTTGTTGCGCGAACAAGTCACCGAAGCCGATATTGCCGAAATCGTCGCCAAGTGGACAGGAATCCCCGTCAATCGCTTGTTGGAATCGGAACGCCAAAAATTACTGCAACTTGAAAGTCATTTGCATCAACGAGTGATTGGCCAAGAAGAAGCAGTCGCCGCAGTGGCAGCCGCCATTCGTCGCGCCCGTGCGGGAATGAAAGACCCCTCCCGTCCCATTGGTTCATTTTTGTTCATGGGGCCTACAGGCGTTGGGAAAACCGAACTCGCCCGTGCTTTAGCTCAGTTTCTCTTTGATTCCGATGACGCACTGGTGCGCCTGGATATGTCCGAGTATATGGAAAAACACTCAGTTTCGCGGCTGGTGGGAGCGCCTCCGGGATACATCGGCTACGAAGAAGGCGGTCAACTTTCGGAAGCGATTCGCCGGAAACCATACTCAGTGGTGCTGCTGGATGAAGTGGAAAAGGCACACCCAGATGTGTTTAATATTTTATTGCAAGTTTTAGATGACGGTAGAATTACTGATTCTCAAGGAAGAATGGTAGATTTTCGTAACACCGTCATTGTCATGACCAGTAACATTGGTAGCGAACATATATTGGATGTCTCCGGTGATGATTCAAAATATGAAACCATGAAGAAGCGGGTAATGGACAACTTGCGATCGCATTTTCGCCCCGAATTTCTCAACCGCATCGACGATCCTATTCTCTTCCATACCCTCAGCCGTTCGGAAATGCGGCACATTATCCGTATTCAACTCAAACGAGTAGAAAATCTCCTGCGAGATCAAAAAATCTTCTTGGAAATCTCCCCAGCTGCTTCTGATTATTTAGTAGAAGCAGGCTATGACCCAGTTTACGGTGCCCGTCCACTCAAACGCGCCATTCAGAGGGAAGTAGAAAACCCCCTGGCTACCAAGTTATTGGAAAATGCCTTTATCTCTGGAGACACTATTTTCATTGACACAAGTGAAAACGGCCTGTCTTTCACTAAAAAAGTGCCAGTGAAAGTATCAGTCACACAAATTGCTACGTAGACTACACAAACATGTAGAGACGTTGCATTGCAACGTCTCCACTCCATTCACTGGGTACGCCTACGCACTTCACAAAATTAAAGGCGATCGCCTCATGACATACCATTGAAATAGTTAGCAGTTAGTCATTCCATGAGTATTCGTCAAGAACTTCTAAATGCGATCGAGCAACTAAACGATGACCAGTTATCAACACTGCTGGATTTCGCTCTTTCGCTTAAAAGTGCAAAAAAATCTGTTCATTCTACTGTTGAATCTCAGGCTTATCGGGATTGGGTAAGTCCTGAAAATGATATTTACGACGAAGTATTTGCTGATGAATTTACAGCGCGGTGATGTTGTACTATGTCGAGTCCCCATGCCTTCGACTCAATTGACACAGTTTAAAGTTCGCCCTGCTGTTGTAATTTCGGCAAATCAATTAAACCAAATTCTTGATGATTTTATGGTTGTGCCTTGTACTTCCAACACTAATCGCCCTTTAACCTTGACGCAATACTTAATAACGGGCGATGAAATTGCCAATGCAGGTATCAGAATTGAGTCTGTGGTTCGCTGTGAGTCAATTTTCACTTTGAATAATTCCATGATTCTTAGAAAGCTGGGTTTTCTTTCATCTGAAGCAATTAATCAGGTGAATTTTTGTCTAACAGCAGCTTTGGAATTATAAATCAATACAGTTCAGGTAAGCCTGTTTTTTCTCCCCTCTGTTTCCCGTTCCCTGTTTCGTTAGCTTCACAGCCCTACACACACGGTGATTCAGAATCCAAAATCTAAAATCCGTCTTGAAAAGTTAAGAGCGCCAGCTTCCGGCGCTCTTAACTTTTCGCAAAATCCAAAATGGTATGACTTGAGAATAAACACTGCTGAAACTTGCAAAATTTTAGAAAATAATAAAGTAAGTCGAGTATCACAAGACTCACTTGATTTCCTCATTTTTTCTAGGAAAATATGACTCATCCTTTCCTTGAACGCCTGCGTAGTCCAGATAGCCCAGTCCTCGTCTTTGATGGTGCAATGGGAACCAACCTGCAAACCCAAAACCTGACAGCAGAAGACTTTGGCGGCGCACAATACGAGGGTTGCAACGAATACTTAGTCCACACCAAACCCGAAGCTGTGGCTAAAGTTCACCGCGACTTTCTCGCCGCTGGTGCTGATGTCATCGAAACCGATACCTTTGGCAGTACTTCCATTGTGCTGGCAGAATATGACCTAGCAGACAAAGCCTACTACCTCAGCAAAACAGCCGCAGAACTCGCCAAGCGTGTGGCCGCTGAATTTTCCACGCCCGAAAAACCCCGGTTTGTGGCTGGTTCCATCGGCCCCACAACCAAACTACCCACCTTGGGACACATCGACTTTGACACCATGAAAGCCACTTTTGCCGAACAAGCCGAGGCGTTGTGGGATGGTGGCGTGGATTTATTTATTGTGGAAACTTGCCAAGATGTGCTGCAAATCAAAGCTGCACTCAATGGTATTGAAGAAGTATTTGCCAAAAAAGGCGATCGCCGCCCGTTGATGGTGTCTGTGACAATGGAAAGCATGGGCACAATGTTGGTGGGTTCAGAAATCAGCGCTGTGCTGACAATTTTAGAACCATACCCAATTGACATTCTCGGCTTAAACTGCGCCACAGGCCCAGACTTGATGAAACCACATATCAAGTATCTGGCAGAACATTCACCTTTCATCGTCTCCTGTATTCCCAACGCAGGTTTACCAGAAAACGTAGGTGGTCAAGCACACTACCGCCTCACACCGTTGGAATTACGTATGGCGCTAATGCATTTTGTTGAAGATTTAGGTGTCCAAGTGATCGGGGGTTGCTGTGGGACACGTCCAGAACACATTCAACAATTGGCAGAAATCGCCAAAGATTTAAAGCCAAAAGTTAGACAGCCGACTTTAGAACCAGCAGCCGCATCAATTTACACCACTCAGCCCTACGAGCAAGATAATTCCTTCTTGATTATCGGCGAACGCCTCAACGCCAGTGGTTCCAAGAAATGCCGTGATTTGCTAAACGCCGAAGATTGGGACGGACTCGTGTCAATGGCGAGGGCGCAAGTCAAAGAAGGCGCACACATCCTCGATGTCAACGTCGATTATGTGGGACGCAACGGTGTGCGAGATATGCACGAACTCGTTTCGCGTTTGGTAAATAACGTCACATTGCCTTTAATGCTTGACTCCACCGAATGGGAAAAAATGGAAGCAGGTTTAAAGGTAGCCGGCGGTAAATGTTTACTCAACTCCACCAACTACGAAGACGGCGAACCACGCTTTTTGAAAGTCCTAGAATTGGCGAAAAAGTATGGTGCTGGCGTCGTCATTGGTACAATTGACGAAGAAGGCATGGCGCGCACAGCCGAGAAAAAGTTTCAAATTGCCCAACGCGCTTACCGCCAAGCTGTAGAATACGGCATACCAGCCACAGAAATATTCTTTGATACCCTAGCTCTACCAATTTCCACGGGGATAGAAGAAGACCGAGAAAACGGCAAAGCTACCGTAGAAGCCATTCAACGCATTCGCCAAGAATTGCCTGGGTGTCATGTAGTTTTGGGTGTGTCTAATATTTCCTTCGGTTTAAATCCCGCAGCGCGGATAGTGCTGAACTCAGTGTTTTTGCACGAAGCCATGAAAGTGGGAATGGATGCCGCAATTGTCAGCGCCAGCAAGATTTTACCGCTGTCCAAGATTGAAGAACGGCATCAAGAAATTTGTCGCCAATTGATTTATGACCAGCGGAGATTTGAAGGTGATGTTTGCGTTTACGATCCTTTGGCAGAGCTTACCACATTGTTTGCGGGGGTGACGACAAAACGCGATCGCTCCTTAGATGAAAGTCTCCCCATCGAAGAACGCCTCAAACGCCACATCATCGACGGCGAACGCATCGGCTTAGAAGAAAACCTCAAAAAAGCCTTAGAACAATATCCCCCTTTAGAAATTATCAACACCTTCCTCTTGGATGGCATGAAAGTTGTCGGGGAATTATTCGGTTCTGGACAAATGCAATTACCCTTCGTATTACAGTCAGCCGAAACCATGAAATCAGCGGTGGCATTTTTAGAACCCTTCATGGAAAAATCCGAATCAGGCAACAATTCTAAGGGAACCTTTATCATTGCCACAGTCAAAGGCGATGTCCACGACATTGGTAAAAATTTAGTAGACATCATCTTGTCTAACAATGGCTACAAAGTAATTAACCTGGGAATTAAGCAGCCGGTGGAAAACATCATTGAGGCTTACAAACAGCACAAAGCTGATTGTATTGCCATGAGTGGTTTGTTAGTGAAATCCACCGCTTTTATGAAAGAGAATTTGGAGGTATTTAACGAAAAGGGAATTACCGTCCCTGTGATTTTAGGCGGTGCAGCCTTAACTCCCAAATTTGTCCATGAAGATTGCCAAAACACCTACAAAGGTCAAGTAGTTTATGGCAAAGATGCCTTTTCTGACTTGCATTTCATGGATAAATTAATGCCAGCGAAAACCACTGGTAACTGGGATGATTTGCAGGGATTTTTAAACGAAGTTGAAACTGCTGGAGTTTCCACCAATGGTCACAAAGAATCAGCAACCATAACTCCTCAAGAAACAGTATCTACAGAACCAAAACAGATAGATACAAGACGTTCTGAAGCAGTAGCCACAGATATTGAACGCCCGACACCACCTTTCTGGGGAACAAAATTATTGCAGCCTAGTGATATTCCCATAGAGGAAATATTCTGGCACTTGGATTTGCAAGCACTGATAGCCGGACAATGGCAATTCCGCAAACCAAAAGAGCAATCTAAGGAAGAATATCAAGCTTTCTTGGCCCAAAAAGTCTACCCAGTTTTAGAAACTTGGAAACAGCGAATTATAGAGGAAAATCTCTTACATCCGCAAGTGATTTATGGTTATTTTCCTTGTCAAGCCGAGGGAAATTCTCTATATATATATAACCCAGAGAACCAATTACAACAAATCGCAACTTTCGAGTTTCCCAGACAAAAGTCATTAAGGCGGCTGTGCATAGCAGATTTCTTTGCACCCAAAGAATCGGGAATCATTGATGTCTTTCCCATGCAGGCGGTGACTGTGGGTGAAATTGCCACAGAATTTGCTCAAAAGCTGTTTGCAGAGAATCAATACACCGATTATCTGTATTTCCACGGTATGGCAGTGCAAATGGCAGAGGCATTGGCAGAGTGGACACACGCTAGAATTCGCCGTGAGTTAGGCTTTGCTGCCGAAGAACCCGATAACATCCGGGATATCTTGGCACAACGTTATCGTGGTTCCCGGTATAGTTTCGGCTATCCCGCCTGCCCAAATATCCAAGATCAGTACAAGCAACTGGAGTTATTGCAGACTGACAGAATTAACTTATATATGGATGAAAGCGAACAACTTTATCCAGAACAGTCTACAACAGCGATCATTACCTACCATCCAGTAGCGAAATACTTTAGCGCGTAGAATTCCCATACCCCATAGCGGTTGTCACTTGTACCTATAAATTAATACGCTTGTATTAAGAAAGTTTATCTGTGGAGGTAAGGGAATAGGGAACACGGGGAAGAAAAAACAGGCTTATCTAAACCGTATTGAGGTATAAATCTTTCGTAGGGTAGTACAGCTAGGCTGTGCTACCCTACTCGCTATTGGTAATTAATAATCTTAAATCACAAAATTCATAATTGCTCCAGGAAACTATAAATCTGGACGGAACTGATATCTTTCTTTAATAAGTGGGTACTATAAGCTTGTTTTTCTAACATCATCTTTATAAATTGACCTACCAATAAAGTACATTTCCGCAAATTTACCGTCAAATTCTGTTCTTATTACTCATCAGAATCAATGGGAATAGTTTTGAAAAAATCAGTATTTACCGGATCAAATCAAAAATTCATGAATGATATAACTTTAATAAATTGTCTTTTGTGTGTAGTCTTTGATTTTAAAATTTGTCAAACAAAATGTACTAGTGGCATAAACATACTCTCATCCTTTGCCTGAGAAAAAATTTTTCAGGTCTAATTAAAAATTTCGTAAAAATTAAAAATCTGGTAAAACCACTTGACAGGAAAGCAGCTATGTCTGAAAAAAATAAGCTAGTCAAGGTAATTCAAAGAACCTTCAAACTCATTGGCAATAAATTTTTATCTGCCATTAACAAACGAATTGTTTGGCTATTACGGACTATCTTTCTCACGAGAAGAAAACGCACTTCACCGAATGCTGGCTTTGTGCTACCAACAGTGGCAATGGTAACTTTGGTAGTCGTTCTATTAACAACTGCAATTTTGTTTCGCTCATTTGAGCGTTCTAAAAACGCTAGTAACGTCAGGGTAAATCAAGCTGTTTTGAATGCTGCTACCCCAGCGATCGACCGTGCCAGAGCTAAATTAGACAAACTATTTGACGATCGCCGATTACCACGAGCCACACCTTCAGATACAGCTTTGGAGAGTACTTTAAAAAATTATTTGACAGAATACACTTTTGGTGATGAAACTCAATTAAATCTGAATTATACCGGTCAAACAGCACTACCAAGTGCGTGGATGTTCCCCATCGATACAGATAACAATGGCAAATTTGACACCTATACTCTTTATGGAATTTATTTCCGAAATCCGCCTATAAGTAGTGGCACATATAATCGTGCGAGAAATCCTCTAGAGGCCAGAACTCCACCCATGACCTCTGGTAGTGTGAGCAACGGTTGTGAAGATACTCTAGGAACAAGTGCTACTTTAGTGGGGAGTACTGGCTGGTTTAATATTGCTGGTAAGCTCAAGAAAAGCTTTTTTGTTTATACCGCTAATGTTCCCATCAGTACCCTACCTACAACTGATAGCGATAAGTACGAAACTTTCAAGGGTAATAAAGGCTTTTCAGGTTTAGAGTATCAACAAGACCGCGTACAACTACCGCTAGTTAACAATGCAGTGGTTTATGAGGATGATATAGAACTTACTCCCGGCCCTATATTTAATCTAAACGGACGGATATTAACTAATAGTAACTTCCTCACTGGTAGTAATGGTAATGGAGTCACATTGTATCAGGTCAGTAGTAAAAATTCCTGCTTCTATGATGATGAGAACGCCAAAATTGTTGTTGGTGGCAATTTAGGTGCAGGTCTTTTCACCAGTGATACTGATGATGCAAACGTAAGTACTTTAGTCCATTTATTTCAAGGCAAAGGAGCTAATCCAAATACTTCTTATGGGGTTAGAGATAACAAATCAGTAAATGGAACAGCCAATAAGCTTGCTTACAATAGTTTAGCTTATGTACAGCGGATTAATCTTTTGGTGCAAGCACAGACTGAGGCTGATAATTCTGGATCTACTGACCCACAAGAAGTCAAAGATGGCATTGCACAGCAACTAAAAGTATTAAAGCTAGATACATCCACTGCCTCCACAGACCAACAAACTAGTATCCGTAATAACCAGCTAACACTTTATTTCAAAAAACGTACACGACGTGTACCCTATGCTGAAATTGGTTTTGGTGGAAATGCATTAGGGACTTATACTAAGACTACAGTTCTACAAGGAAGTGGTGATTCACTACGTCCACCAGACACTTGGGTTTATCCCTTCGATCCCAGTGATGGTAAAACTAGAACTAATTATGCGAATTTAACACTCAAGCCTAATACTTCTGATAGTACTAAACTGTTACCTAGTGCTACAGAGCCAACTAAGCAACAACAACTAGGTAAAGAACAGTATATTGGCGATCGCATTTTGCTTGGTAATAACCTACCTGCATTGTGGTGGAACGGGACGAGATTTATTGGTTCGGATAGTACAGATACCCAAGATATTAAAGATATTAACTGGGATGATGGCACTGGAACTCGCAATCGCCGTAGTCGCGTACAGCAACTAGCTGATTTAGGAACTGTTGACCGAGATGGAGATTGGGAATCGGCAGCTGCTACAGTACCAAGCACTCCCCAAGATCCTGTAGGTGGTTTAAGGGTAGTAACTGGTGCAGGGATTTATTTACCTAAAGGTTTCACTACTAGTAGTACCAAAGCTACCTTAGACGCGGCTGTTGCTATTACAAACAGAATTTGGTCAGATATGATGCCCGTGCCTAATACTATTAGCATCAATCCTGATAAATCAATCCAAGATAACAGAAATGATAATGGTAGTGAAATTGTTCAATTACCGGAGAGCAACAATACACCGTATTTACGGATGCGGGCTACAGCTGTTTATCACTACCAAAAAAGTGGCTACGACTCAAAAACCCCCACACCAATTGCTTGTATAAGTAGTTTCTACGACCCCACCAATAGCACTACAGCTAAGAATCTCAATAGTCTTCCCTCTGCAACAAGTTTTATATATGACAAAGCCACAAATGGTAGATCTCACAATGGTATTGTCTACGCAGCTCCAACAAAAGCTGTTTCTGACTACTCAGATTTACTAAACTACCAAGCTAGTTTAATGTATCCCAATGGGCGGTTAGTGAATGAAGTACTGAGTAACGCTCTGCCAAAAGCAGCTTCCTCTCGAACACTTTCAGAGCAGTCTGCTATTGATGCTGCTATTTGTGCCATCCAAATATTAGATGGTAGCATCGGCGATCCAGATAATAGCATTATCCCTCATGGTGCAATTTACGAAACTGCCTTTTTGGATGCAAGGCAGATTAAAGCAATTCATAAAGACGTATCAACCGCTGGTGTAGAAACATTCACCAACGCTGATGGTGTAAATGGAAATGGAAATGTAACTGGGACGCCACCAACGCTTTGTTACTTTAAATATGTCTGTACTATTGTTCCTGGTGTAAGTGGAACTGGAACTGTAGCAAGCCCGTCCACAGACTACGAACTTGCCAAAGAAACCCGCCAACCTCTGGAAATTCGCGCCACTGTATTAGACATTAGTAAGTTGCGGACAACAACTTATGGCACAGCAACACCACAAGAATATTTAATTCCCAATAGCGGTATTATCTACGCTACTCGTGATGATGCACTTTTAGATTTGAGTACTGCTTCTGGCATTACAGCGGCAGACACGGATACACAAATACAGAACAAAAAAGATATTCAAAAATCAAGTAGCTCGGTAGACTTCAAACTTGACCCAACTCGCCGTCCTAACGCCATCGCGTTGATCAATGGCAACCCAATTTGGCGTACAAGTGATTACAGAGATGGAGAAAAAGGTTTGATTCTAGCTTCTAATTTACCCGTGTATATTAGAGGTGACTTTAATATACATAGCCAAGAAGAGTTTACAACAGCTCTAGCTAGTGATTGGAGCAATTTTTACTCTCGCACTGCATCAACCCGTAATACTCAGTTTGCTTGTCGTAAAGAAGACACCAGGCTACCAAACAAGTGTCGGCCAGATGGAGATCAATGGCGACCTGCCAGTGTGTTGTCAGATGCTATTACGCTTCTTTCTAATAACTTTAACGGGGGTTACCGCAGTGATGGAGACTATGATCTAAATAATAACCTGGGGGATAACGCTTCAATTACTGCATTTCGGAACAATGGGTTTGCTACCAATAACGCCAATGTTATCAATGCTGCTTGGTATGGTAGTGATGGCTTGCCCCTTAGCAGTAAAAGTAGTTCTTACCTCAATAACTTTGTTACACCCATCCAGCGAAGGATAAATGATACAAGTAATTTAAAACCAGAATATTTAATGGAAGTTTGTCCGAAACTACCTGTTTCAGCTTGCGATCCGGGTACTGATTGGTGGGTAACACTACCTGGCGATCTTGCTGCATATCCAGCAGGTCTCAGAGCCTCGGATGTTACTGGTACTCCTGGACAAACTTTTTCTCTAGCTACACATTTAGCAGGTACAACAGCAAAATTACCAACTAATTCTAAATATCTGAGCTATCCTCGGCGTGTTGCCTTTCTCCGTAGTACAGATGTTAGTACATTGGGACAACTCACGGTTAGTAGCAATCAACCAACCATTATAGGTATCAAGAGCGGGCAAATCACTTCATTTCTACTGAGTAATTTTAATGCTAGTAATAGACCAGATTTGACAGCTAATGCTCTATGGTTCAAATCAAATAACAGTGATGTCAATAATCCCCCAATATTTTCACCAACAACATTTACTGCTAATACAACAATCCAACCAATTTTATCGCCAGTGTTACAAATTAATGTGGCTTTCAGCACTAACGATCAAGCAGCATCACCAGTTGGACAGAATAACCTAATGGGCCCTGGCAATACACAGAATACTTATTGGATGCAGTGGGCAACACCTACCACTTTTAACCTAGCCGCAGCAGGAGGAGATACACCAGCCCGCCCTACAGAAGATAATGGTGGTTTACATAATTTTGTTCGGTTCTTAGAAAATTGGAACCCAACTGGAGACGTAAATGCTGCTATTGCGGCTAAGATTAATGGCTCCTTTATTCAAAGATCTCGTAGTGCCTATGCAACTGCACCATTTGTAGCATACTTAAATGGCTCATCTTTGGCAGCATATCCGCTCACTAATTCTGGTGGTCAAATACCTTTTTATCTAGCTCCTAAAAGGCAGTGGGGTTACGATGTTGGCTTGCTGTCGCAATCACCAGATGCATTTTCTCAAAAGTTAGCGATAACACCAGATGACAAACCCAATGAATACTTCCGTGAAGTTGGCCGAGATGATGCATGGGTGCAAACGTTGTTGTGTGCCAAAAAAGCTTCAGATAGTAATTATCTTCTCGATGCCGAGCAGCGTCGTGGCTGTAGTTAATCTTCAATTTCTAGAAACTGGTGAATAACTATGATTAAGCGCAAACAACAGCAAGTAAGTCACCCATCTGATGAGGCTGGTTTTACCATCATTGAGTCGCTAGTAGCAATACTATTAATTACTATTTTGCTGGCAGCGATCGCACCTACCATCATAATTGCAACAGCAACTCGCGTTCAATCAAAACGCGTAGAGCTAGCCACGCAAGCTGCTAGGACTTTTATTGATGGTGTGAAAACAGGAGCAGTGACAACTCCTGCTACCACTATTACACCCAATGGAACATTAGGTGGCAATTTACTTAACACTACAAATATGCCAGCTCCTGCAACATCAACATCGCAATATTTATATTGCGTGACAAAAGACACAAATAACAACTTAGCTATTCTAAAAGACCCAGATTGTACAAGCAACACAAACAAAATATTTTACATCCAGGCTGCAAAAATTATAGTAACAGGAAGCACTCCGGCTGATAGCACAGGTATACCAAAAGATGGTTACCGTCTAGGAATTCGCGTTTATCGGTCAGATATTGATTTCACTAATGCCAAAGCTAGCAATGGTACTGACAAAAAAACACAAAATACTTTCACTGGAACTTTAGGCGATCGTCAATCGCCATTAGTAGAAATGACAACTGAAATTGGCTCTAGAAACACTTCTTTCAATGCTTTGTGCCAACGTCTTGCTATTAGTGAAGACACGATTGATATTACTGGCAATGAAAGTAACAAGACTTGTAATTAATTGCTATGCAGGGAGCTTGAAAGATACAACTTTTAATAAGGTAGTCATTTAACAACTGTAATGGTTAACATTGTGAATTCATCGTCTAAGCGTACACCATTATTTTATAGGTGTGTTCTATCACTAAGGAGCAGACCATAGTTATGAAGAATTTATTCAGATTTCTTCTTAGCATTCAGCTGAAACACTCTAAGTTTATTCGACAAGTTAATGGTTTTACCCTGATAGAACTTTTGGTAGCTTTGTTGCTAGCATTCTTAGTGTTGACACCGCTACTAGGATTCATGGTTAATATTCTCAGTACAGATCAGAAGGAGCAAGCAAAGGCAAATTCTGAACAAGAAATCCAGATGGCAGCTGATTACATTGCCAATGATTTACAACAAGCTGTCTACATATATGATGGAACTGCATTAACTAACAATTCAAACACTGTCGCAACAAGCTCAGGAATTAAAGACCAAATACCTCCTGTTAAAAAAGCTGGTTTTTGTGATTCTTCTAGTACAGGTGTTACTTGTCAACCAATTCTAGTGTTTTGGAAACGTAAGTTTCTCCAAGATGGGATTGCACTTTCTAGTAGCACTACACCAGACACAAAAGATGACACTTTTGTTTACTCACTAGTTGCCTACTATTTAATCAAAGACAATAACGAAACTTGGTCAAAAGCTGCTCGAATTGCCAGATTTGAAATTAGTGATGGAATTCTCGCAGCTGGCGGCGTCAGTTGTGGTACTGATTATCCCAACGATAAATATAGTGATGCCGACCACTGCCCCAAACCAGGTTTTCAGCGTTTTAACTTGAATTTACCAGGTGCCGCAGGTATAAAAAACCAAATGAATTCATGGAAAACAGCTAGTTCAGCTTATGATGCAACAAAAACACCTGTTGTAGTACTAGTCGATTTTATCGATCAAACCTCTATTGCAACAAATCCTACTTGCGCCACTGGAACAACACTTAGCAAGGGTAGCTTTATGGGCTTTTATGCTTGCGTTGATGTTACCAATACAACAGCACAAGTATTTTTACGAGGCAATGCACTAGCTCGGTTGCAAAATAGTAATTTTGATTACTCTTCAAATAACAAAACTTATTTTCCTACAGCAAGTGTCCGGGTGCAGGGACGGGGATATTTATTTACAAGATGAATTTAACAATACACACCACAATTAATAGTGGGGGATTATGGACAACCTAACTTTAAAGTTATTGCACACTAGGATCTGTAATCAAGACGCCAAGGAGCGATTTCATCCTCAATCTGATGCTGGTTTTACTTTAATAGAAGTACTTGTAGTGGTGTTAATTATTGCAGTTTTAGCAGCGATCGCTGCTCCTGGTTGGCTTGCCTTTGTAAATCGACAGCGAGTAAATAAAGCTAATGATGCTGTTTTAGCTGCACTACAGGAAGGACAGCGCGAAGCCCAAAAGAAAAAACTTAGTTACAGTGTCAGTTTTCGGAAAGTTGACACAACCCAAAATGTAGAGGTTGCCATTTATCCTACTAAAAAGAGTGATGGTAGTAATTTTACTGATGCTGAAATCTCTACATGGAAACCTTTGGGAACGGATGTAGCAGTCGATTCTGAGAAATTACTTCTGGGCGGAAATCTGAGCGGAGAAAACACAGCTAAACTTACTGAAAATTCTCCTGTAGATTACCCTTTAAACACATTATATAAAATTACCTTTAACTATATGGGAACTCTACCAAATGCAAACTTTGGCACAATCCCAACAGGTTCAACAGAGCCACCTGGATTAAAAATTGTGGTAGCTATACCAAGTGCTGCAAATTCTACATCTGCTAGTAGCGTCAAGCGATGCGTGATTGTCCAAACTTTGTTAGGCTCAATGATTACAGGAAAAGACTCCAAATGTAATTAACTAACTTTCATAGCAAAAATTTATAAAAATACGAAATAATACTGAACATAAAACTGCACATTGATAGCAAAATTGAAGCATCAGGTGTAGTTTTTTATTCTATCGATTTGATTTGTTGATTACTGCGTTACAGATTGGAGATTCGCAGAATAAGTAATTAATTAGACATAAATAAATTAAAGTTTGTAGTCATGACTTTAGTCACGATAATCCTGAATCAGCTATTAAGCGCTGACTACCAATGAGGATTTTATTTAATGTTTAGTCATATCTATCTATCAAAATCTCAAAATATCTTTCACATCATGACTGATTGCTTAGATTTTACTGTAGCTATCCCAACTTACAACGGTGAAAGTCGTTTGCCTGAACTACTAGAGCGGCTAAAAAATCAACTTCACACGGAAAATTTATCTTGGGAAATTATAGTTGTAGACAATAACAGCACTGATAACACTGCTAAAATTGTTCAAGCTTATCAAAAAAATTGGCAATGTTCTTACCCTTTAAAGTACTGCTTTGAAGTAAAGCAAGGTGCGGCTTATGCACGCAAAAAAGCAGTAGCAGAAGCTAAAGGTAAATTGATAGGTTTTCTAGATGATGATAATTACCCAATATCAAATTGGGTAGCCGCAGCTTATAGTTTTGCCCAAAAATATCCCAAGGTAGGGGCTTATGGTAGCCAAATTCATCCTGATTGGGAAGTAGAACCACCACAAAATTTTCAGCGAATCGCTCCATTTTTAGCAATTACGGAACGAGGTAATTTACCCCTATTATATGAAGCTAAAAATAAATTATTACCTCCTTCTGCTGGACTAGTTGTCCGGAAACAAGCTTGGCTAGAAAGCTTACCAGATAAGTGCATTTTAACTGGCAGAGTTAAAGGTAATATGCTTACCAGCGAAGATTTAGAAATGTTGTCTTATATTCAAAAAGCAGGATGGGAAATTTGGTATAATCCAGAAATGGAGATTTATCATAAAATACCAAATTCTCGATTACAAAAAGACTATTTAATTCCATTTTTTCGCGGAATCGGACTCAGTCGTTATGTAACTAGAATGGTAAATATACAACCTTACTATAGACCGATCGCTTTTTTAGCATACATGATTAATGACCTACGTAAAATAACTTTACATTTGCTTAAATATCGGACTCAGTTAAAAAATGATTTAGTAGCTGCTTGCGAAATGCAACTTTTTTTAAGTAGTTTAATAAGTCCTTTTTATCTTTGGAAAAATGGTTATTTGAAAAATAAATTATCATAACATTAATAATTATGCCTGAATCAGCGAATGAAAAATTAGATATTACTGTAGCTATTCCTACATACAACGGAGCAAGCCGTTTACCTAATATTTTGGATAAGCTCTTAACTCAAACAGGTGTACAAAATCTTAAATGGGAAGTTCTTATTGTCGATAACAATAGTTCTGACAATACATCTGAAATCATCCAAAATTATCAAAAACTATATGATGGGAATTGCCATTTAAGATATGTCTTTGAAAGAGAACAAGGAGCCGCTTTTGCAAGATTGCGAGCAGTCAAGGAAGCTAGAGGCGAGTTAATTGCATTTTTAGATGATGATAACTTACCTGCACCTGATTGGTTAGCCCAAGGATATGCTTTTGGATTAGAGTATCCTCAAGCTGGTGTTTGGAGTGGACAAATTCATGGTGATTTTCAAGTAAAACCACCAGAGAACTTTGAAAAAATTCAAGGGTTTCTTGCTATCAGAGAACATGGTTCAAAACCATATTTATTTGATGTAGATAATTTAAGGCTTCCCCCTGGTGCAGCACTTATTGTTCGCAAAAAAGCGTGGCGTGAAAATGTACCAGAACGACCTATTTTAAGCGGTAAGTTACCTGGTATTTTGGTGCAAGGTGAAGATTATGAACCATTACTTCATATACACAATGCGGGCTGGCAAATTTGGTATAATCCTAACATGCATACTTACCACCAAATACCAAGCTGGCGATTTGAAAAAGATTATCTAGTAAATCTTGCACGTGGTTGTGGTTTGTGTATTTTTCAACTCAGGTTAATAAATGCTAAAAATTGGCAAAAGCCAATAGTATTTGTCAAAACTGTTTTAGGAAATTTACGGCGAGTATTACAGTCTCTTGTTCAATATAAAGGACAATTAAAACACAATCTAATCGCACTTGTTGAAATGGAATTTTATTTGGCTAGTATGATAAGTCCTTTTTATTACTTGAAATGTAATTTAAGGAAACTATTCAAAAATAAGGCAGCCATATAAAATGATTAATTGTAACCAAAGCCAAAACTTACCAAAAATTTCTGTAATTATACCTGCTTACAATAGTGAAAATACTATTATTCATACAATTAATTCTGTTTTAAATCAAACTTTTACTGATTTAGAATTAATTGTAATTAATGATGGTTCGCAAGATTCTACTCTGGATATTGTTAAGCAAATACAAGACCCACGAATCAAAGTATTTTCTTATTCTAATGCAGGTGGAAATGTCAGTCGTAACAGAGGACTAAAACTTGCAGTTGGAGAATTTGTTAGTTTCCTAGATGCTGACGATCTTTGGACACCTAATAAACTTGAATCTCAATTAAAAGCTCTGGAAAAAAACTTGAGTGCTAAAGTTGCTTATAGTTGGACTGATTACATTGATATCAATGGTGATTTTGTCCTTTCAGGTAAACGCATAAATATCAATGGAGATGTTTACGAAAATTTATTAGTTAGTAACTTTCTAGAGAATGGCTCTAATCCTTTAATTTATAGAACAGCTTTAATTTCATTAGGTGGCTTTGATGAATCTCTAGCTGCGGCTCAGGATTGGGATATGTGGCTGCGATTAGCATCTAAATTTGATTTCGCCTGTGTGCCATCTGTGCAAATATTATACCGAATTAGTGCTAATTCAGTTTCTTCAAATCTTGTCAGGCAAGAAAAAGCTTGCTTGCAGTTACTTGAAAGAGCATATCAAGAAAGACCATCAGCATTCAAGCAAAATTGGAGTATAAGCATTGCAAATCTATATAAATATCTTACTTGTAAAGCTTTGCAAAAGCCATTAAACCGCAAAAAAGGTATAACAGCAGCTAAATTTTTGTGGAGGTATTTTATTCATGATTCTTCAAGATTTCAAAATATAAATTTTAGCTCGAAATTATTATTGAAAATTTTCATAATTCTCATACTGCCTACCTTTTTTCACAGTATTACTAGCCAGCGTCAACTCAAAAGCGAAAAAACTGAAATATTACTCAATAACTGGGTGGTTCACGACTTACGCAGCGATCCGAAAAATCAAAAGTTTGGGAAAGGCTGTAAGGGTATAGAGGTATAAGTTTTCAAAAGGCTTAGCTCTATACCCTTAAACGTTTACATCCAGTCTAAAAAAATAACCAAGCCTGCATAAGTCTTGTACTTGAAAAAAGACCAGAAACTAACAATGAATACCCAGGTGTATTTACCGTTTCTAGTTAATACAAAGAATGTTTTGAATAATCGCTCTAGTAGTGGTTTTACTGTCCTTGAAACTTTAGTAATTGTTGTACTGATTGGTTTATTAGCCGCACTGGGAATACCGAACTGGATAACTTTTGTGGCTACTCGCCAACTTAATACTGCTCAAAACGAAGTTTACTATGCGATGCGGCAAGCTCAAACACAAGCAACCAAAGAAAAATCGACTTGGCAAGCTAGTTTTCGCGAGCAAAACGGCATTGTTCAATGGGCTGTTCATCCTGCTACAGTAAGCCCATCTAATGCAAATTGGAATAATTTAGATTCCAATGTGCGCCTTGATTCGGAGACAAACTTTGAAGCGCTCACTACAGTACAGCAAGTTAGATTTGACTACAGAGGTAACGCTAAAGATTTAGGACGAATTACCCTATCGAGTAAGTCTGGTGGTAAAGCGAAGCGTTGTGTTATTGTTTCTACAATCATAGGAGCAATACGAACTGCAAAGGAACATACTAGAGCCGATGGGGGTAAGTATTGCTATTAATATATTTTTAGTTTCTTCAAGTAAAGTATTGCGTAGCTCAAAACAACGCTTGATTATTTTTACTCGCTACCCTGAACCAGGTAAGACGAAAACCCGGCTGATACCTGTTTTGGGATCTTTTGGCGCTGCTAATCTTCAACGCCAAATGACTGAACACACAATATTGCAGGTTAAACAATTGCAAAAAGCCATTGACATATCTGTAGAAATATGGTTTTCCGATGGCGATTTACAACTGATGCAAAAATGGTTGGGGTTGGATTTAGTTTACCAGCCTCAAGGGGAAGGAGATCTGGGTTTGCGGATGGCGCGATCGCTCCTCCAAGCTTTTCAATCTGGTGCAGAAAAAGCAATTATCATCGGTACAGATTGCCCTGGACTAAATCCCGAAATTTTAGCAACAGCCTTTGATAAGTTACGCACCTTTGACCTCGTACTTGGCCCAGCATTGGACGGTGGATATTACTTAATTGGTTTGCGGCAACTCATTCCCGAATTATTCGCTAATATCGAGTGGGGAACTGCTAACGTGTTCCAAAAAACTGTGGAGATTGCCCAGAAAGTTAATTTATCATATGTGAATTTGGTGTCTTTAGCTGACGTTGACCGACCAGAGGATCTATCTATTTGGCAACAGTCCTTTGTGACAGAAGGATAAAGTAACAAGAAGGTACGGCGACGCGGTGAAGAAATTAGAGCTTTGGGCATTACTTCCTTGAAGTCGCCATAGCTACCTAAATTTGTGCCTCTTTTCCTTCAAGTCTCTAGGAATCTAATTTTTACAAGAAATCGAGAATCTGAATCTACAGCCCCGCATAAACTTCGTATCTTCAAATACTAGGAATTTTCTGAAGACACCGGGCATAACAAATGTTACTGTGGCCTAGTTGAAAACCAAGAGGCCAGAAAGTTCACAATTCTTGAATCTGATTTGTGTTTCTATAGAACAGTTACGGTCATGGGCACAATATTCGAGTAACTTGAAATATGAAAATCATTCGTATTGACTGCAAGTTTGAAAAACTATGGTTAACCGTTTTACTTCCGTGAGTACTGCCTTCACTGTTAAGGTAGTTGGAATAATCTGCATTTTGTTGTTTTTTGTTGATTTTTTGATTCTCTTGTTGCCTTTTCAACCGACCGATCGCGGATGGCAAATAAATTTGGCAACAGCACTAGTGGATCGGGGAATTGTTCCTTTGGTGGGTTTGGGGCTTTTGTTCGCTGGCTATTGGATTGATAGCGCTGAAGCGGGAAGCGATCGCACCCAAGGTGTTGACTTAAGATTTCCGGCTCTAATTCTCTCAAGTATTTTAGGCTTGATGTTCTTACTGATTTTTCCTCTGCATCTTAATAATGTGAATCAAGCCAAAAATCAAACAGTGAACCGAATTATCGAAGAAGCAGATCAAGCAGAAAATCAACTTAACAATCGCTTATCGCAATTGCAAGCACAACTAAATACCGAACAAGGAAAAACCCAGCTAGAACAGCTGCGAACTCAGACCAAAGCTCAGTTTACAGAATTACTCAAAGATGACCAAAGATACAAGCAAGCACTTGAAAGTTCCCAAGTTCCTCCAGCTATCAAGGACTTACTAAAAAAGGCTAAAACAGATCCCCAAGCACTTGACAAAGCCATCGAACAGCAAACAGATATTCAGACCTTAAGAACTCAACAATTGAGCCAAATTCGGCAACGCAGGGATGAAGCTGATAAACAAGCTAGAGATAGTGCATGGAAGTCTGGATTGCGGATTGGTATTAGCAGTTTACTGTTGTCTATTGGTTACATCATCATCGGCTGGACAGGCTTAAGAAGCAGGGGTGCTTTACAAGGTGGTAAACCCAAAGCTAGTGCACGCTAATTTTTTCGGGAGATGGGGAGATGGGGAAGACAAGGGGACATAACAGTCATCAGTCAACAGTCACCACTCCTAACTCCTAACTCTTAACTCCTAACTTTATAAGTATAAAACCTGGGGAATGTTCTCAATTTACATACTGACATATAACGAAGAATTAGATATTGCTGCTTGTATCGAATCAGCGATGCTATCTGATGACATCATTGTTGTAGACTCATGCAGTAGCGATCGCACTGTGGAAATCGCTAATCGCTATCCCATCCGCGTTGTCCAACACGCCTTTGAAAGCCACGGACGCCAACGTACCTGGATGCTAGAGTCTATTCCCCCAAAGTATCAATGGGTTTACATTCTGGAAGCTGATGAGCGCATGACACCAGAATTGTTCGCGGAATGCCAAAAGGCAAGTCAAAGTCCAGACTACATCGGCTACTATGTCGCTGAACGCGTTATGTTCATGAATCACTGGATTCGTTACAGCACGCAGTATCCCCGTTATCAAATGCGCTTGTTTCGTCACGGTAAAGTTTGGTTCACTGACTACGGCCACACTGAACGAGAAGTTTGTGACGGTGCAACTAGCTTTTTAAAAGAAACATATCCCCACTATACTTGTAGCAAAGGCTTAACTCGCTGGATTGAAAAGCATAACCGTTATTCCACTGATGAAGCTCAAGAAACTTTATATCAATTAGAACAAGGCAAGATAAACTGGCAAGAGCTATTTTTTGGCAAATCAGAAGTCGAAAGACGCCGCGCTCTCAAAGATTTGTCTCTGCGTCTGCCTGCTAGACCTTTGTTACGCTTTATATATATGTATTTTCTTTTGGGCGGTTGCTTAGACGGAAGTGCCGGTCTTGCTTGGTGTACATTGCAAGCATTTTATGAATACTTGATTTTGCTCAAAGTTTGGGAAATGAAGTATCTACCACAACCTGACTTAAACACAAAAGTAACTGTAGCTCAGGAAAGTACACAACAGGTGCAGTGCGGGAGTTCAGAATCCACACACGCTGATGCAGTTTAAAACCTGAAGTACTGGGTTGGACAAAACCCTCATCGTACGATCGCATTTATCAGAATTTACAGGGAAATAGCCATTTATAGGGACGCACAGCTAGCTGTGCGTCCCTATACGTGCTTTATTTAGAATAAGTTAATATTTTTAACGCAGTTTTTTCACAAAAGCTGTTCTCGGCAATGTCTCAAGAATTGAGCAAACAAAATAATTTTCAGCTTACCCAGTCGTGCTTTGAGAATCATGAGCAACTTTTCACTCTACGCGATAAATTAGTAATAACTTGAGAAACTTGTAACAATCATTTACAAGTTATATAAAGAAAAGTAACATCTTCTCAGAATAGCCAGTGGTTATTCAGTTAATTCATCTCTGTGTGTATTCTTGTAGGAAAATAGCTTAAAACAGGAGAATCGGCGCTTGGTAATCGATCGCCTAAAGCAGGACTTAAAAAATGACCTGATTGCTGGTTTGTTGGTAGTCATTCCTCTAGCAACTACCATCTGGCTAACAATTACCATTGCGAATTGGGTAATCAACTTTCTCACCCAAATTCCTAAACAACTGAATCCCTTTGATGGCTTACATCCCATCTTAGTAAATATACTGAATTTATTAGTAGGTCTAGCCGTACCATTGCTGAGTATTCTCGTAATTGGGTTAATGGCTAGAAATATTGTTGGGCGTTGGTTGTTAGATTTCGGTGAGCGTTTATTACAGGCAATTCCTTTAGCTGGACAGGTATATAAAACACTCAAGCAGCTTTTAGAAACAATACTCAAAGACTCCAATGGCAAATTTCGGCGTGTAGTTTTAGTGGAGTATCCCCGCCGAGGAATTTGGGCCATCGCCTTTGTAACTGGTGCAATCAGCAGTGATATCCAAGCCCAAATGTCTCGTCCGATGCTGAGTGTTTTTATTCCCACCACTCCAAATCCCACTACTGGATGGTATGCAGCCGTTCCAGAGGATGAAGTGGTGAACCTTTCCATGTCCATTGAAGACGCTTTTAAAATAGTTGTGTCAGGTGGAATTGTCGCCCCCAATACGCCGTTGATTTTACCCAAAGACTCCACATCTGAAATGAAACACGACGCAACCAGACAGCAAGTGATTCACGTAGAAGAAACTTAAACTCTATCAGGCAAAGTCACAAGCAAATGCGTAATTTTGTTGTTTGACTGTGCCAAAATTGATAGACTGATAAGCTTGTCACTCCTGGTTAATCAATTCTTGCACAATCACCCTTCACTTTTATGCAACCTCGTAAACCCCAGCAAATTGCTCGTGAATTGGCACTTTTAAGTCTTAGCCAACTGCCAGTCAGCCCGAAGAAATTAGATAAATTAGAAGACGAGCAACTAGTATCAAAGTTGGTGCTAGGAGCAGTACGCACCTTGACTTCAGAAGTGCAAGATACCCTAAATAATGCTGCCGGTGAACTGCAACGCAGTAACGATCGCCTTTTGAGTAGCCAAACTCGCGCCTCTGACCTCAACACTGCTAGAACCATGCTGCAAGAGGCCATCGCATGTACCCAAACAGCGATTAATCAGTTGGGTACTGCTGTTGATTTTCCAGAATTAATTCAGCTAGCTAATCAGGACAAGGGAGTTCGGAATTACGCTAAAGAGCTTGTAATTACAGTGAACGAAAATCGACAAATTATAGATGAACTCATATCCAATGCCCTGGTAGATTGGCAAGTAACTCGCCTTGCTCAAATTGACCGGGATATCTTGCAAATCGCTGTAGCAGAAATGAAATTCTTAGGAGTTCCAGATAGTATTGCCATTAACGAAGCTGTGGAGCTAGCTAAACGGTACAGTGGAGACGAAGGTCATCGATTTATTAACGGTGTTTTACGCCGAGTTAGCGAGCAAAAGAAAAGTGCATAGTTTTTTATACTTAGTTTCTAAAGTCAGGGAAAGGAGGAGATGAGGGAGATCGGGAGGTAGGGGAGCAGGGGAGAAAATCTTAACCTCTGCCAAGAACTGCTTCTTCTCAATGTCCAATGCCCAATGCCCCATGCCCAATGCCCCATTTGGCACAAGTTAAATTAAACTCATAATTCGTAACTTATAACAACAACTAATACTGCTGCAATGGTTTTTAACTGGTTCCGCCGTCAATATAACGATCCGTCTGACTCCTCCTCTGTTGAGAAGCAGGAAGAAACTCCTGCTGTACAAGAACCCCAACCAGAGACAGCCGAAACTTCCTCAGATAGTACAACAGCAGACTTGTTAGCGTTTGCTAAAGCTGCTTACAAAAATATCCAACAAAAACAACAATCTCAGACAGTAGAAACTCCGCCTGATTCATCAACAGAAGCGGCTGAGGCTACTGAAACTACAACTTCTCAAGAAACTGTAGAAACTCAAGTTAGTGAGGAACCTGCTCTCACCAGCCCAGAAGCAACACAGGTACAAGATATCCAAACAACCACAGAAGAATCTACTACAGAGGAAGAAACTACAGAAGATTCTGTAGTGGCTGCAATTACTAAGGAACCTGATGTCTCCAGCTTAGAATTAACCACAAGTGAAGTACAGACAACACCCGTTGAACCACAAACTACGCCAGAGGCAACACAGCCAACAGCACCATCTTTCCTAGAACGTGCGGCGGCGGAACGGCAAGCAAAGCTGGAACAACTCATAGCCAGCGCCATTGAAGTCCCAGAACCAGAGGTAGTACAGCCAGCATCAAAAACAGAAGAAGAAATTCCCGAATTAGTATTTGATGATGGATTTGTCTGGTCAGCGGAAGTGTTAGCAGCCCAAGGTAGACGCGCACAAGACGTTTCTATTGAAGAAATTACCTGGCTCAAAAAGCTGCGGCAAGGTTTAGATAAAACTCGCCGTAACATCCTCAACCAACTAAAAGCGATCGTTGGACAAGGGCCGCTTAACCAAGCTGCGGTATCAGAAATAGAGTCGTTGCTGCTGCAAGCTGATGTGGGGGTAGAAGCCACAGACTTGATTATCGATGCTCTACAGAAAAAATTACTCCAAGAAGTCACCCCTCCAGAAGAAGCGATCGCTTACTTGAAAAAAATCATCCGGGATATGCTGGATGCACCAAGCAAAACATCGCACAAATCTAGCTTTGCCCCAGAAAAAGAAACTTTAAACATTTGGTTAATCACTGGGGTAAATGGTGCTGGCAAAACCACCACCATTGGCAAAATTGCCCACCTGGGGCAAAAATCTGGTTATAAATGTTTGATTGGAGCAGCAGACACTTTCCGTGCTGCGGCTGTAGAACAAGTCAAAGTTTGGGGTAGCAGAAGTGGCGTTGAAGTCATTGCCAATCCCGGAAAGAATACAGATCCAGCAGCAGTTGTATTCGATGCGATCGCTGCCGCCCAAGCGCGTCAAACAGAATTACTTCTCGTAGATACTGCTGGGCGACTGCAAAATAAGAAAAATTTAATGGACGAACTCAGTAAAATTCGCCGAATTATCGATAAAAAAGCCCCAAATGCAAAAGTAGAATCACTGTTGGTTCTAGATGCCACTTTAGGTCAAAATGGACTGCGGCAAGCTGAAGTTTTCTCCCAAGCTGCCCAACTAAGTGGCGTTGTCTTAACCAAGCTTGATGGCACTGCCAAAGGCGGTGTTGCCCTTGCTGTTGTGCAACAATTAGGTTTACCCATTCGCTTTATTGGTGCTGGTGAAGGTATTGAAGACCTCCGCCCCTTTTCTAGCTACGAGTTTGTTGAAGCCCTGTTAAGCGGTTAGCAATTCCTTAAGTAAAAAGTGGCAACTTGAGAGGGATGGGGGATATGGACTGTTTTAAATTCTGCAAACTTGGCTTGACAGATGATTAGTCCGAAAAATTGAGCTTAAAAATTTGGTTGACAAAATGATACATTTAGGAGTCACTTAATCTGATATTATCGCTGGAATTAACCACAAACAAAATACCGGAAACAGTTTAAGTCTTAAAATCATCAACTCCTGTGATTAAAATGCTACCCCACTCTCAAGCCTCTTTAAATCTAATACTCCCGAAAGTATCCAGTAATCTTTTGTGAAGTAAATCTGGAAATTTAAAATATTTGGTTACTAGCCATTGGTCATTATGAAGAAATGATGAAGGACAAAACGAACACTTCTTCTAAAAACCTGAGTAATTATTCTTTGATTAAAGTATTTTTACAACTAGAGAGATATGTTTTGGCACTTCAGTTATGAAAAAATGAAAAACCCCGCCAAGTGTCATCCCAAATTACTATTTTTGAGAGATTAGATTTTGATTAAAAATATAGAATTACAACTGAGGAATCTGGAATCAAGAATGTAATTAGCAAATAAAATACTCATAAAGTTTACCTGTTACGTCTTTATACTCTTGCTAAAATCACAAGTCTTGTCTAAATATGGTTTAGCAATATTAAAGCGACAAAATTTATAAATAATTTCAAACCTACCAAAAATAAAGTGTAAAAAAACTGTGCCTGTGTCTCAACTGCCCTCTCAACCCACTGACAACAATAGTAGCGCCACGACTGATGTCACACCAGTCGTAGCGCTGAAAGAACTCGTGGCAAGGTTGCACCGGGAACAGAATAAAATTCAAGATTTGCTCAGTTCTCTTGGATTCGCACTTAGAAGCTTCAACAATTTGAATCAGTTTTTGGAACTGATTCCGCTGATGGCAACAAGGGTCACAGATGCTGATGGTAGCGCCTTGTTTCTTTACAAACCTAATGGTCAAGTCAGGTTAGAACAACTACACTGGCAAGATAGCCACCAGCGAAAGAATATCCGCAAGGCACTAGAAATAGCTAGCAGTCAAATCACACTTGTACCCAATGCTGTCCCTTTAGCAAGTACTACAGGGATTTTGGATGACCAAATGCATCGCTATTTGGGGCCAGATGTGCAAATCTTTGGAACGGCGATTTTAGTCAAGCATACAGAAAGGGGTTGGCTGTATGTTTTGAGTCGCGATCCGGAATATAGCTGGACGGAAACCAGGCAAAAATTAGTTAGATTAGTGGCAGACCAAACAGCAGTAGCCATCGAAAACGATGAACTAGCTGTAGAACTGAGAAAAAAAGAACGTTTAGACCAAGAACTAGAGATTGGTGCAGAAATTCAACGGCGACTTCTGCCTCGGCAATGTCCTACAATACCTGGTGCAGTGTTGGCAGCACGTTGTAAACCTGCCAATCGGGTAGGTGGAGATTATTACGACTTTATTGCTACTAATAATAATCAAATTCAGCCAAACGCTAAAAATGGCACAGGAACTGGTCGTTGGGGTTTGGTGATTGGAGATGTTATGGGCAAAGGTGTTCCCGCTGGGCTGATTATGACAATGATGCGGGGAATGCTACGAGGAGAAGTTTTACACGGTAATTCTCCAGCCGGAATTCTACAAAACTTAAATCGAGTTATGTATGCGGATTTAGAAAATTCCCATCGCTTTGTAACGCTTTTTTATTCAGAATATAATCCCCATAATCGAGTTTTGTCTTATAGCAATGCAGCACACAACCCTCCTTTATGGTGGCACGCTGCTACAAAAACAGTTAGCCGTTTAGATACTTTAGGAATGCTAATTGGTTTAGATGCTAACAGCCAATATGAAGATGCCCAGGCACAGCTAGAACCGGGAGATACAATTATTTACTATACAGATGGTTTAACGGATGCTGCGGCAGCTAGTGGCGATCGCTTTGACGAAGAAAACTTTATTGCTGATTTCAATACAGCTTGTAAATACTGCAACGGGCCGCAGGAAATTGTCGATTATTTATTCGACCAAGTTCAGAAATTCATCGGTGCTGATAAGCAAAATACCGATGATATGACACTAGTTGTTTTGCAAATTCTTTAGTTATGGCAGGCTATTGCCTATTGCTAACTATGCAGTTTGTTTCGGTTCTGTGGATAAATTTTGCCCAATTTTAGGCTCAGTACCAGCAATTAATCGTTCGATATTACTGCGATGGCGCAAAATCACATATAATCCACCGGCAATACCAAACAAAATATATGGTAAAGGTTGACGCAAAAGCAACATAAAAATAGAAACAGCGATCGCCCCTGCAATCGAACTCAAAGAAACAATCCGCGATATAGCTACAACAACGGCAAATACACCTGCTGTTGCCAAACCTACCTGCCAATTCATTGCCAACAAAATCCCCAAACTAGTAGCAACGGATTTACCACCAGTGAAGCCTAAAAAAATTGATTTACTATGTCCAAGAATCGCAGCTAAACCAACTAAAGTTACTATCCACGGTTGCCATAATTTTACATCTACCGTTGGAGGGATAATATTTTGACTAGCGGCAAAATTGAACAACCAATAACCAAGAGCGATCGCTAATGCTCCCTTCAAAGAATCAAGTACTAAAACGAATGCTCCTGGCCCTTTACCCAAAGTTCTTAGCACATTTGTTGCGCCAGTGGAACCAGAACCAACTTGTCGAATATCAATACCTTTTAACTGCTTGACAGCAATGTACCCGGTGGGAAAGGAACCCAGCAGGTAAGCTATAAATACAGTTACTCCGCACAGAGTTAACCAGATAGCCATGATAACAATTCAAAATTCAAAACTTGTACTGAGCGCAGCCGAAGTATTCAAAATTCCCAAATCCAGAGAAAACCTCTCGATACAAATTACACAAAACTCCACAGTGGAAAGGCAATTCATCAATTATCCCTAAGTGAATAAACAACAGCCTCACATAGAATTGGTATGACCAATGACTAATGACCAGTGACTAATGACTAAGCTAAAAGTCATCATCATAGTTTCTCACTGTTTTGGGGTCGGGGGCAAAGGCTAACCATAAAGGAAATTGCAGCAGAGACAAACTGATTTGCTCTTCTGAATCATCAATAATAATTAAAGGCAATTGATTGGCTTTTACCAACCGATCTGCTTTTTGGGCTACAGCTTCCGATGCCTCAAATAATACCACGCCTCTGTCTGGGCCAAAATCTGGGCGACCGATTCCCAGGCAGTCTTGCAAGCCACGACGCCATTCACCTAATCGTTCTGGTGTATTAGCTAAAACTAAGGTACGGACGCGATCGCCATACAGCTTGTGTAATATCGAAATTGCAGCAGAGGCAATTAGGATATTCTGCAATCGACTACCCATCGTCCGCAAAGCACCCCGTCCTCCTTGGCTGAAAAACCAGTTAGAAACTCGTTCTGCATGGACTGGCTCAAACGTCCGGCGTAACTGCCAAGCGGGGCCATAGTAATCTGGCTTATTGCGGTATTGGTCAATTAAACGGCGAATTTGCTTTGTAGTATCTTGAAACTGTTGTTGGGCAAATTGCGGTATTCCTGGCTGAGGTTCGGCTGGTTTCACCTCTTTGATATTCGGTTTTTCTCTTTCTACCACAGCTGGCGTTAGTTGCAGCTGCTCAGCAGCAGCGGCCAAATCCTGTAAGCTACCCGTGAGATAATCTTTAAAACCCTGCACTCGAATTGCCAAGTCTTGGGATGCTCCCGCAAAAGTGGTTCGCATTTCGTTGCGGATACGTTCTTGACGACGTTCAAGCTGTTCTATGGAAATTTGCAGGGCTTGTTTGCGTTGTTCTAACTGCACTAGTGATTCTTTTACGAGTTGTCCCAGAGAAGTTTGAGTTTCACTCAATTGTGCCTGAAGGATTTTGTAAGAAGCTTGCAGGTTAGCTATTTCTTCTTTCAGTGCTGCTTCAGTACTCTGCAAGTTTGCCACTCGCTGCTCTGTTGCAACGTATAATAAACTGTCTTCTGATTTTGATGTGTCTGAACCCAGTGTGGCAGTTTCCGGTTCCAACTGCTGTAAAGATTCGCCATTGGAACTTTCTGTTGGCTCTACCGTAGAATTTACCTCATCGGCTGTATTAGAAATAGTTGAATCAAAACTTGCGTCCTCTTCTGATGAGCCAATAGGTGCTGTTTGTGCCAGTGAATCAACAGATGGGTTTGTTGGATGTTCGACTCCATTGGTTTGTTCTTCTTGTGTCAACCATTCATCAATTGGTTCTGGGGTTTGAGATGCCTCTGGGTTCATAAACAATACTGTAATTCCTATGATGCGAATAAATAACTTTCAGAAATATTACAATTAACAAGCTTTCAAAGTTCTAAGTTTTGGGAGGTACTCAATTTTGGTCTTTGAGTATAGATTAGAACTACTTGTCATTACTACATAAATTTGAGCGGCGGCTTTTACCGCTCAAATCTTTTGTGAGTCAAGACTTAGTACTAAATATGCGGACAACGTTGTTCCAAGCAAGTTTTCAAGGTGTCGGGGTCAAATAAAATAGGCAAAAAGTGAATGCTTTTAACTTCTTTAAAGTAAAACAATATGGGGACTTTATTCCAGAAGATACGCCAATTTTGCCATTCCTGGTAGGGAAAACGTCGAATCAATTTTTCGCCTCTGTAAATATCTAAATCGGTAGCGGTAAATTGCAAGCGCAGTGTTAAGGTTTGAAACATCAAAAACAAGCCAAACAGCATGACAATAGAGCCTATCCACGGTTGTAGCAATATTAGTGGAATAGCAGCAATCACCAACACCACAGGTATATTGTAACTGGGCTTGAGTTCCACAGTTGCAGTGGAGTTAGGGGCAAATGAAGTGGTCACAGTCTTAAATCCTGCTTTGTTACTACATATCTCTTTTATTTTAGGAGTTAGGGGTTAGGAGTTAGGAGTTAGGAGTTAGGAGTTAGGAGTTAGGGGTTAGGAGTTAGGAGTTAGGAGCTTTGACTCATATAGCGGTTAAAACATAGTTTAAGACATAAATTGCTCCTAAAACCCCGACCCGATGAGACTTTCTTTGCCTGTTAGCTTTTGCTTATTGCCTGTTCCCTGCCATCACTGATAACTCCTCACTCTTAACTCTTAACTTTTAATCTCAACTCTCAACTTTTAAAATCCTTGCAGGAATGCACTTCCAGTTCCTTGAAACATTAACCAAGAAAGAAAGAAGTTGCTAACAAAGATAATTAGCAAGGCAGTCACAACAGCAGTTGTAGTAGACTGTCCTACACCTTTAGCTCCTCCTGTTGTTGTCAAGCCCCAACTGCAACCAATTACAGCGATGAGAATACCAAAGCAGCACGCTTTGATAGTGGCACTCACAATATCCCAAGCGCGAAGAAAGTCACGGGCTGAGTCTAGAAACACTGTATCAGATAGGTTGTAAATATTTGTCGCAACTAGAAATCCCCCAAACATCCCTGTGACCAAAGACAATAGGGTTAAAATTGGTAGCATCAACAAACAAGCAAGGACGCGGGGAATAACTAGATAATCGATTGGATCTGTTCTGAGCATCAACATAGCATCGATTTGTTCTGTTACGCGCATAGTACCTATTTCTGCTGCAAAGGCAGAACCCACTCGCCCCGCCAAAACCACTGCTGTTAATACAGGAGAAAGTTCTCGTGTCAAAGCCACGGAAAGTACTCCGCCAATAATGTTTCCTGCACCAAAATTAATAAATTCTCGTGCTACCTGGATGGTAAACACCGCGCCCACGAAAATAGCCGTTAATAAAGCAATAAAAAGGGAATCTGGCCCAACTGTTGCCATTTGCTCTATGGTGTTGCGCCGATGGATCTTACCCCTTAATAGGTGAACTAGTACTTGCCCACCCAAAAAAATCGCTGCCAGCAATCGCTGACTCCACTCTCCTAAACTGGATTTGGATGTAGTCTGGTTCAATGTTCTGTAGCTAACTCGGTAACTGCCTTAAGAATAGCGGAAGTAATGGGGAATGGGGAATGGGGCATTGGGGCAT
>NZ_JACKZU010000049.1:0-30443 GCF_014222165.1 Nostoc sp. 2RC | reverse complement strand
CCATGCCCCATCCCCAATGCCCCATCATAATTTAGCTTACTGCCTGTAGCTCTAAATCTTTTACTTGCTCAAACAATCTTTGTTCTAATACAAGTTCATCAATAAAAGTATCGATTTTCTCTCTATCGATATTTTGCATGACTACAATGTGTACCCAATTCTCAAAACTTGCTAACTGCCATTTTTTAATTAACCTTTGAGAAGGTTTTTTAAAGACGACTGTAGTGGAGAACTTATTGAGCATACATGGATATTCTCTCAATTGAAGCTGTTGAAAAAGATATTGAGCATTCCGAATACAAGTCTTTGCTTCTCTGGCTAAGCCGTTATAACCTCTGCTTTGCAGTGCATACCACAGAATTAGAGGAGCGTGGCCGTTTCTAGAACCGAGAATAGTTGTGTCTTTGGAACCAATATATTCAATCATTGTTTCCACTCTTTCTACCCATTTCTTCTTAGTTAAAACCACGCCACAAGGCAATGGAGAACCCATGAATTTAGCAGAAATCGCCACGCTATCTATGGGTTTTTGAAAGTTAATTTGGGGAGCGCCATCTAAAAAAGGTAATATTAATCCTGAAAGTGCAGCATCACAATGAATGTAATAATTTTTAATTTGATAACGCTCTAAAATTTCTAGAACTTTGTCTAGATCATCGATGGCACCCTTAACAGTAGTGCCAATATTTAAATTTATTATTGCTGGATATTCACGATTTTGGCTAATGAGTTCTGCAAAATGGTCGTAATCCATTTCACCATTAATCTGAGAATCTACAACTTGATGTTTGATGCGAAATAACCTAGCTGCTTTGGGAATTGAGTAATGAGAATCTTGTGATGAATAAAGAATTCCATTGGGATAAATTTCTCTTGCTAAAAACATTCCATATAAATTTCCTTCTGTTCCCCCGGCGGTAACATAACCCCAAAATTTATGTTCGGGAATCTTATATAATTGGGCAAAAAAAGATAATACTTCTTGCTCAAATTGACGAGAATGGAGACCAAAATCTGGTTCTACATAAGGATCTCCAGCATTATTTAGCATGTAATTAAATGATTTAACTATCTCACTGTAATCGCAAGTTAAATTATATGGATAACCTGCATGAAAATGCGATCGCTTTTCTATTGTTTGGAAAAAATTTCCTAACTCTTCAGTAACTCTGTCTGACATACTCTGTGTTTCTTTAGTTCTGATTCAAGGGAAGTTTTAGTCTAAATTCTTGATATAACCCTATTTCTTTACTATTTTTTTATCTTAGAAAGTATGAAATTTTTTATGAAAAATAAAATCAGTGCAAATACGGAAAAATATTTGGCATTCTATTTGAAGATTTCCAAGTATCACTACTGGAAAATATTTAAATATTGAATTTAGTAACCTGTTATTAATAGGTAAATATCTAAGAATACTGTAAGTATTCAACCGGAATTGATATCAAATCCGGATAATCACTTATTAAAATGTCTGTGGATCTTTGCACCAAAGCTTGTTCGCTAAAAGGAAATACGGATAATTACTGATAGTAGCGAACAGCGAAGAGGGTTGAAAGTCTCTTGGTGTCAAGGTTTTACCCTCAGCTTATGTCCTCAGCTACGGTTGATTATGAAAATTTTTTAGTTGCGAAATTTTCTGAGTCTCACCGCGTCGCCACGTCCCTCATTCCCCCATCTTTTTCCAAGGAAGCTTGATTGTGAATCTACTACCTTTGCCTAATTGACTTTCAGCATGGACACTACCACCGTGGGACTCGACAATTTTTTGCACAGTTAGTAATCCTGAACCTGTGTTTCCAGAACGACGAGTGTATGAACTTTCATCAGAGTCTAAAGGTTGAAATAATTGGAACAAGTCATCGGAAGGAATACCAATACCAGTATCTACGATGCTGAAAAAGATATGTTGGTTTGTGGGGTGTGGTAGAATTTCAATCCAAACTTTGCCTCCCTCTGGAGTATACTTCACGGCGTTGCTTAACAAATTGATAAATGCTTCTCGAATGCGTTCTTCATCAACTTGGATGAGTGGGAGTTCTTCAGGTAATTGTATGCTTAACTGGATATTTTTTTGCAATGCTAGAGGTTTAATAAAGTTGAAACAAGAGTCGCATAGTTCTTGAATTGAAGTCGAAGCAAGTTGTAGTTCCATTTTGTTAGATTCAATATTAGTTAAGTCGAGGATATGGTTGATTAATTCCAAGAGGTTCTTAGCGCTTTCTTAGAGATTATTTAGAAACTGGCACTGTTGTTCGCTCAAAAAGTCGTATACTTCATTTTGCGGTGCTTTGGCGATGGTCAGCATGGAGTTGAAAGGGACAATCCCATATCTCAAGACAAGGCTTGTAAGAGAACTCCAAAAAATAAATTATTCCACTTAAAGTCGTTGACTGTTGACTGTTAACTGTCAACCGTCAACGGTCAACAGTCAACAATCTTCTATGGAATATTTTTTTACTTGGAAGTCCCTAATACCAACGCTTGATGTTTAGCACTAGGTATCTCGACACAAACCTTTTAAATTATTTCATATATATTTCGGGAGCGTGCCGTAGACAGGACAGGGGATCGTACAATTTGGAACAAGGGTTTTTTCTTGCTGTGGGCTGTCAATTCTCCCCTTTCCCTTGTCCTCTTCTGCTCAAGTGCCAATATATCACTTCTGGCAGAAGAACAAAAAGTTATGAAGTTTCAAGAAAAAAGCTTGACATTTCGAGTTTAGAAGTCGGTCATCGCAGTTCAAAGGTAAAAGAACAGAGTTGCGGGAACTCATTAACAGGAGCAAGAAAAAACAGGCTTATCTAACCCCTACTCTCTACTCCTTATTTTCAAGCCAGATTCGATACACGTTTAACTTCAGTTCTGCTGTGTAGCAGAAATTAGAGAAAAACTGTAGCAATTTGTTTCTGATGGAGATTTATGAGTTGTAGCTTCTATTATCAAAGAAATCTAACTGTAGACAGATGAAATATGAAACGTTACTGTTGTTAAGAATGTGGCTTTTTTGTGTTTAGCCTATATTGCAAGTGTAGATGCTAAAGACAAGGAATGAATCATTTGACGTGGGACTCATACTTAATTTTTGCCAAGCTAAGTACACCTTTAATCCTTTTTATCAAATTTCCCTCTCTACAAGTGATTCTCCAAATCAAATCCCGTTCCGATTATTAGTCCTGAGTGTATTTCATCCCGTCCACAGCCAGTCCCAAGATATAGGTTTTATTACTCATGCTCAACGTGTCCACTCAAAATTCTCAACAAAATCAGCAATTGATTGATACTACTGATTGGAACGTTATTGAAACGGAATTCGATCCAACGCGGTTGCATCATAAAGAAACAGTTTTTACCCTTGCTAACGGCTATTTAGGAGTGCGAGGTAGTTTCGAGGAAGGGTATCCTCAGGATTCTTGTGCCACGCTGATTCATGGTGTTTATGATGATGTAAAAATTGCTCATACTGAACTTGTGAACTGTCCTAACTGGCTGCCATTGACAGTCAAAGTGGCAGGTGAACGCTTTAGTATGAATAGTGGTGAAATTCTCAACTACGAACGTCGGCTTGATTTGCGTTTGGGTTTAGTTAGTCGTGATGTGCGCTGGCGTAGTCCTAGCGGTCATACTTTAGATTTTCACTTTCAGCGCTTCGCTAGTTTAGCAGATCGACATGTTTTAGCTATTCGTACTCAAATCACATCCGTAGACTTTGAGGGTGAAGTGACTGTGGAAGCGGGGTTTGATAGCGAACCACATACCCAAGGCGTTAGACATTGGCGAACGATAAATCAAGGTGGTGTAGATCGAATTATCTGGCTCAACAGTCAAACTTTGCACTCAGTGATTCAATTGGGAATGGTGGCTAAGTTAGTGGTCGAAGATGATGACACGACAGCTGTGGGTGTCGAAAATGTTTGCAGTTCTCCCACTTTGGCGACCTCCTTTGAGTTTTACCCAGGAAAAACGGTGGCTGTGGAAAAGATTGTCACTGTATTTACTTCACGGGAGACAGAACTCCCCATTGCCGCAGCCATAGAAAGGCTTGGTAGCGAACCAAGGTACGCGACTTTGTTGGCGGCTCACATTGCTGCATGGGAACAAGTGTGGCAAGACAGTGACATTATTATTGGAGGCGATCGCCAAGCTCAATTAAGTGTCCGTTATAATCTATTCCAGTTACTAGCCGTCACACCCCGTAACGATGACCGAGTGAGCATTCCTCCCAAAAGCCTTTCCGGTTTTGCCTATAGCGGACACATTTTTTGGGATACAGAAATTTTCATGCTTCCTTTCCTCACCTACACTCAGCCCGCCTTAGCCCGGAACTTACTCACCTACCGCTATCACACTTTACCAGGAGCTAGGCGCAAAGCCCAAGAAGCAGGTTATCAAGGAGCGATGTTTGCTTGGGAAAGTGCTGTTACTGGCGATGAAGTCACCCCGCGCTGGGTACCGACTCCCACAGGTGAATTAGTCCGTATTTGGTGTGGTGACATCGAAGTGCATATCAACGCAGATATCGCCTATGCAGCATTACACTACTGGCACACCACCAACGATGATGAATGGATACGGGATTACGGGGGCGAAATTATCCTGGATACGGCGGTTTTCTGGGAAAGTCGCGTACAGTGGAACCAAGAACGCCACAGCTATGACATTCTCGATGTCATTGGCCCTGACGAAAACCACGATCGCGTCGATAACAACGCCTTCACCAATCTCATGGTACAGTGGCATCTACAATCAGCTTTGGCACTGTGGGACTGGCTCAAGCAAGCATACCCCGAAACCTCAACCCAATTAGTGCAAAAACTCAACTTAACCACAGAACGTTTGCACCATTGGGCAGAAATCTCAGAGAATTTATTCGTGAATCAAGATGTAAAAACCGGCTTAATTGAGCAGTTTGAAGGATTTTTCCAGCTAGAAGACATTAACTTTGCTGATTACGAACCGCGTACTAAATCTCTGCAAGGCCTATTGGGAATTGAAGCCACAAGCCAAAAGCAGATTCTCAAACAACCAGATGTGTTAATGCTTTTGTTTTTACTGCGGGAGCGTTATGACTATAACACCCTTGCCGCTAATTGGGATTATTACAACCAACGCACAGACCACACCTACGGTTCATCACTCGGCCCAGCCATTCACGCCGTTTTAGCTTGCGATTTGAATCAACCAACCGCAGCTTATACACATTTCATGCGATCGGCCTTGGTAGACTTAGAAGATGTCCGACTCAACGCAGGTGAAGGAATTCACGCCGCCAGTGCTGGAGGAGTTTGGCAAGCAGTGGTATTTGGATTTGGCGGTATCCGCATGACTCAGTTTGGCCCGGTGGCTTGTCCAAATCTTCCATCTCACTGGACGCGTTTGAAGTTTCGCCTGCAATGGCGTGATGAGTGGTATGACTTTGACCTGGGAGTTGAACAAGAAGCTAAAGTTCCCAGTTTGGTAGAAGAAACTGCGAACAGCTTGGTAGAAGTGGAAATTTAGGCAAAAAAAGCTTAATTTCTCCCAAAGATTTGTGGTTCGCGGGTCGCAGTCTTGGCGGTTTGCGTCGTAGCTGAAACGCCTTTTTGTAGAGTATGCGCTCCCCGAACCAGTTCCACAGAATCATAACTAATTATACGGACATGATATGACGCTGGGACGTAAAGACGGGGAGACAAGGGAGAGTTTTGAATTATCAGTAATTATCCGAACTTGATATAACTTGAAAATAGGGAGTAGGAGGAGCCATTCTAGTGGTCTGCCAACCCAAAAATTTGTGAGAGCTGGGGAAAGGGTAAGGGGAAAAGGGTAAGGGATTTAAAACCTTTCCCCTTTCCCCTTTACCCTTTACCCCGCTAAGTTGACTTGGCGAACTACTAGAAGTAAAAGGGACGACCATACAAACCAGGGCCATACAAGGGACGGCCATACAAGCCAGGGCCATAAAAGCCACCATAAAAACCACCGTAGGGGTAAAAACCGCCATAAAAACCCCCTGTTTGAACTTCCTGCTCTTCAGGAGATAGTTCCACAAGTAAATTAGATTGATTATCTTGCTCTGACATAATTGTTTACCTCAACTTGGTATAAATGTCTTACAATATATGTCTAAAAAACATAAGTTGTAATACCTATGTTTTTATTTATAAATATATCTTTTCGAGATTAAACTATCCTAAAGTTAGAAAGAAATTAGCTAAATATACTGCCTTGGATTAAATTAAAATTTCCTCTGAAGTATAATGAAAAATTTTTGTTGTATGCATAAGGCATATTCTCAAAGAAGAATACAGAATTCAAAATACAAAATTCAGCAATCTTGCCGCTCTTTCCTCGCTCCCGCTACGCTATCAGTGAGGGATTCAGACCCGCCACTGATAGCGTAGTGTCAGTGAGTCGCACAAAATACCTTTCCTGTATTCTGATATCATGTCCGGTTGAAGATTTATCATTAGGACTGACGCGGGGACGTAGAGAAGCGCAGACGCGGAGAATTTTTTTGATAAGTGATTAGGCAGACATGATATGACGCATATATTCTGTTTGATAAACTGATTGCATTAGCTTTTTTAAAAGAATTAACACAACCAAGGGAACAGGGAATGTAAAGTTGCAACAAATGAAATCTGACTTTTCATCTCTGTACAAAAACTAATGCTAAGCCTAACCCCTAAAAAGCTTGCTAACTAGGAAATAGAAGCGAGGTTTTGCCAATAAGAGTGAAAAGTCAGCTTTTAGAATGAATGGAAAAAGAGATTGTATTTGTCCTACCGTCAATTAGAACCAAGCTTAATAAATCAACGCTGAGCCATTAATAACGATTCCAGTAGCGATCGCGTTCATAGCGACGGCGATCGTTACGGATGTTGCGAAAGTCGCCATCTCGGTCATAACGGCGATTATCCCGGTCATAACGGCGATTGTCCCGGTCATAACGGCGATTATCCCGGTCATAACGGCGATTATCCCGGTCATAACGGCGATTGTCCCGGTCATAACGGCGATTGTCCCGGTCGTGACGGCGATTATCCCGGTCGTAACGACGGCCATCATCACGAATGTTGCGAAAATCGCGATCGCGGTAATCATCACCACGTCTGTAGTTACGACTCTGAAGCTCATAGTTAGCATCATCATTTTGATGATAACTATGGTTATCCAACTCAGCAACATAAGAGGCATCAGCTTTAGGAGAAATAGCCAAAGCTGAAGCAGAAGCTATCAAGCCTGCGAGAAAAATAGAGACAAAGCGGCTCATAATCTCAGGGGAAAGTTGTTAATAGTAATTTATGCAAGTCCAGTCTGTTTACAAACAGCAGATTCCACAAGTCTTTAAATCAATACTATCAATATTGCATCAAGAATAAAAGTTTGATTCGGTGCAATGATGAAGAAAAGTTTTGTTGTCTGTGATAATTTATAACTAATTTAGGTATTTCCTACCAATATATAGGAATCCGCTTTGATTCTTTCTTACCTATTCCCTATTCCCTGTTAAGAGTTCCCTCCCTATTGCGCTTGCACTGCGCGAAGGCGCACCACGCAAATAATTTCAGATATCAAACCGGATTTCTATAGTTACATTTTCGTTTAATGAAATAATTTAATACTTTATATTTCTACAAATATTAGAACTATTTTAGATGGGGTATGTTAAACAACCCTAATAACTGATAATTTTGAAATTAATATTAGGAGTCGTTTTATGGTTCTACAAATTCAGCCCGCGCAAAAAGAACCAATTGTGACTTGGGAAGCACTCCCAGCCGATTTTATTTTACCTGACGATCCAGTGGAAAATATTCAACAACCAACTCTTGCTGCGGCGCTTACTGATGCTTTAGGAACCGCAGGACGCATTCAACCGCAAATGTTAATTGGCTCTAATTTTGGACTTGTCGCCACAGTCAATAAAAAAATCGTCGTTAAAGCCCCAGACTGGTTTTATGTCCCTCAAGTACACCTTGTAGCTGCTGATGTAATTCGGCGTAGCTATACCCAGAATTTAGAAGGTGGTGCTGTTGCTGTGGTGATGGAATTTCTCTCAGACACAGAAGGCGGAGAACTTTCGATTCGCTCAACTCCACCTTATGGTAAACTTTATTTCTACGAACGTATTCTTAAGGTTCCAACTTACGTAACCTACGATCCTTACGAACCCAGTTTAGAAGTACGCTGCTTGCAAAATGGGCGATATACTTTGCAGCAAGGAGACAGCAATGGACGCTTTTGGGTTCCTGAGTTAGATTTATTCCTGGGAATTTGGTATGGCGAAAGACTTTGCCAAACTACAAATTGGCTGCGCTGGTGGGATACAGAAGGAAATTTGCTGTTGTGGAGTAGCGAACAAGCCGAACAAGAACGTCAACGTGCTGAACAGGAACGTCAACGTGCTGAACAGGAACGCCAACGTGCTGAACAGGAACGCCAACGTGCTGAACAGGAACGTCAACGTGCTGATATATTAGCAGCAAGGTTACGCGAATTAGGTATTGACCCTGATGCGTAGACATCGCATAACTTCAAGAAATGCTGGGAATAATAATTTTGGGACATCTGCACCAAAATTATTATGAAACAGCAAAAAAATCAATTCAGTCATTTGACTGCAATGGAAAGAAATTATCTATCATTTCCAGCACAGTTTTTATTAAATCAAAACCTATTACAAGGCAAAATACTAGACTTTGGTTGTGGCTTTGGTAATGATGTGAAAATATTACGCCAAAAAGGTTGTGATATTACAGGTTATGACCCTTATTATTTTCCAGAATATCCTCAGAATAAATTTGATACCATAATTTGCTTTTATGTTTTAAATGTTTTGTTTGCGGAAGAACAAGCTAATATTCTGATGCAAGTTTCACACTTATTACAATCTGGAGGTAAAGCTTATTACGCTGTGAGAAGAGACATCAAAAAAGAAGGTTTCCGACAACATTATATTCACCAAAAACCTACATATCAATGTATTGTCAAACTTCCTTTTTGTTCACTTTATTTAGATGAACATCGAGAAGTTTATGAATATATTCACTATAATCATCAGCAACATTCATCTAATTGTTGTATATTTTGTAATCCCCGTAAAAATCTCAAATTCTTAACTGAATCAGCCACCGCTTACGCTATATTTGATGCCTATCCTATAAGTAAAGGACATGTTTTAGTTATTCCTAAACGTCATACGAGTAATTATTTTGAGCTATCATTTAAAGAACAATCTGCTTGCTGGTTGATGGTAAATAAAGTGCAAGAAATTCTCAAAACAGAATTTCAGCCTGATGGCTTTAATGTAGGAATGAATATTAATCGAGAAGCAGGTCAAAATATTATGCACGCTAGTGTTCATATCATCCCTCGTTACAAAGGTGATACTGTTTCTCTGAAAAGTGGAATTAGAAGCGTTATTCCTAAAAAGCAATAGTTTTTCTTGACTGGCAGCTTTTAGTAGTAAATTTGTTGAAAACATTTTCAAATATTTAGCTAACCTAAATTATCCGGATCTATTCCCAGCGCTTTTAATTGTTCTGCCAATTGTTGAACGCGTTGTTCTGCAATTTCAGCGCGTTGTGCTTCCTGTTGAGCGCGTTGTGCTTCTTGTTGAGCGCGTTGTGCTTCTTGTTTAATTTGTTCTGCTGGTGTGGGATAGCGTTTTCCAGCCTCATCATACCAATACATCCATTCCCGCGTTACTCCCGAATAATTGCCCCTTTCGCAACCAATTCCTAAACCAATTTCTGGTAGCCAAACAGGGTTACCCTGCTGTAATTCATACTTACCATTAACTAACTTATGTACTTCCAGGCGTGGTTTGCGGCGGCGGCGAGAAGAATAAATGACGTAGTAAAGTACACCTAATGCTGCATATTCATCCAATTTTGTACTATATTCTTTGCGATAATTTTGGGAAACAACTTCTAATACTAAAATCGGTAGAACGTTTTCATCCCACAGCACATAACTAGGGCGTAGTTCCTCATCATAAAACCTTTCTACTCCTAAGCTCAAAAACCCATCTGGCACGATGGCAGGTTTATCGGGGTGATAATAAATACCCATATCTATGCCAAAGAACCAGTCCATGCGTTCTGCCCAAAGTATTAGCAGTATTGCCTTGAGCAAACCTGGTATCAATTCTTGTAGTTCATTATCCACAGGGGTTTCATCAGAGTCCGGTAGTTCCTCGGCTGAGGGCAAGTACCTTGGCAAGTTGTACTCTAACATAGTTGGTTTTCCCAAAACTCAAATGATACTTGGTTTTTTGCCTCACCAGAATTATAGCGATTTCCAGTGCAAGACATGTTCTCACAAATCAATAGGAGCGATCGCACAAAATAAAAGCCAATGTCTACGTACCTGTACAAGCAAACAAAAAGCCCAGATGATGTTGATGTTCCCATCTGGCGCATTCCGCAAACTTGCTGAAGCAGGCAAAATTTTTGGTAACTCTTAACTATTGATAAATATATCGAGTTCTCTGCCATTGATGCTTTATATTTAGCGACAGGGTAGTGCAAACACCCACTCATTTACAAACACTAGGAGGCAGCAGCCATCACCACAAGCAACTAGCGCTCCCGTATCACCACAGAGTGTAACTCAAGGTTAAGTTGATATTAAAACGGATAATTTTTGCTGAATTGCGACAGATAAAGACTAAACTAAAAAGTCTTGTGCAGCAAAACCTGTAGCTTTAAATAAACTAATCATGTCTAAGGTTCTTGTCTCTGATTCCATTGACCCAGCTGGAATTGACATTCTCTCCCAAGTTGCTACTGTTGATGTCAAAACAGGTCTAAAACCAGCAGAACTAATAGAAATTATTGGAGAGTACGACGCGCTAATGATTCGTTCTGGTACGCGCGTCACCCAAGAAATTATTGAAGCTGGTACGCAACTAAAAATCATCGGTCGTGCCGGTGTGGGTGTGGATAATGTGGATGTTCCCGCCGCCACACGCCGAGGAATTGTGGTAGTTAATTCTCCAGAAGGAAACACCATCGCTGCTGCTGAACACGCTGTAGCAATGATTTTAGCTTTGTCTCGCCATATCCCCGATGCCAACGCTTCGGTGAAACGCGGTGCATGGGATCGCAATAGCTTTATCGGCGCAGAAGTTTACAAAAAAACCCTTGGTATTGTCGGTTTGGGTAAAATTGGTTCCCATGTGGCCGCTGTGGCTAAGGCAATGGGGATGAAATTACTAGCCTACGACCCCTTTATCTCCACAGAACGAGCCGAACAAATTGGCTGTCAGTTGGTAGAACTGGATTTACTCTTCCAGCAAGCAGATTATATCACCCTACACATCCCAAAAACCCCAGAAACTACCCACTTAATCAATGCCGTAACCTTGGCAAAGATGAAACCCACAGTCAGGATCGTCAACTGCGCTCGTGGTGGGATCATTGAAGAAACAGCTTTAGCAGCAGCCATCAAAGCTGGTAAAATTGCAGGTGCAGCCTTGGATGTGTTCGAGTCGGAACCACTGGGTGAATCAGAATTGCGATCGCTAGGCAAGGAAGTCATCCTCACCCCCCACTTGGGAGCATCCACCACAGAAGCCCAAGTCAATGTAGCCATTGATGTCGCCGAACAAATTCGAGATGTACTCTTAGGACTACCCGCACGTTCCGCCGTCAACATCCCCGGACTCGGCCCCGATGTTTTAGAAGAACTCAAACCCTACATGCAACTAGCAGAAACTCTAGGTAATCTGGTGGGACAGCTAGCCGGTGGACGAGTAGAAGTATTGAATGTGCGACTCCAAGGCGAACTTGCAACCAATAAAAGTCAGCCTTTGGTAGTAGCTGCCCTCAAAGGACTACTTTATCAAGCTTTGCGGGAACGGGTAAATTACGTCAATGCCAGCATCGAAGCCAAAGAACGGGGTATTCGCGTCATTGAAACCCGCGATGCTTCCATTAGAGATTATGCCGGTACTCTACATCTAGAAGCCACGGGTACTTTGGGTACTCATTCTGTCACTGGTGCATTGTTGGGCGAGAAAGAAATCCATCTCACCGATGTTGACGGTTTCCCCATTAATGTCCCACCCAGTAAATATATGCTGTTTACCCTACACCGCGATATGCCAGGGATTATCGGTAAACTCGGTTCCCTGCTTGGCAGTTTCAATGTGAATATTGCCAGTATGCAAGTCGGTCGAAAAATCGTCCGTGGTGATGCAGTCATGGCTCTGAGTATAGATGACCCTTTACCTGAGGGCATCTTAGATGAGATTATTAAAGTCCCTGGCATTCGGGACGCTTATACAGTAACTCTGTAAAGTGCCCAGTGCTGAGTGAAAAAAGTTAGGAGTTAGAAGTTAGGAGTTAAAAGTTAAAAAGTAAAACTCTTAACTCCTAAGTCTTAACTCGTAAAGGAAAACTCCCAACTCTTAACTCCTAACTCATAACTTTCTAATACTCAGCACTCAAACATGGCAAACACTTGGTGGGAACTACAAATTTTATGCGAACCAGACCTAGAAGATTCTATCTTTTGGCGGCTGGAAGACTTTGGCTGTCGTGGTATGGCTAGTGAAAGCAAAGGAAATTCCTCTTTAATTAGGAGTTACTTGCCGACAATTCAAACACAATTACTAGATTTGGCTGCGCTATCATTGCGGCTGCGTCAAGATGCACTTTGCGTAGGGCTTTCATCTCCCAGCCTGCGGTGGGAATTGATTGATGAAGAAGATTGGGCCACTAGCTGGAAGCAATATTGGCAACCCCAAGAAATTGGCGATCGCTTTTTGATTAACCCCGCTTGGCTACCATTACCAGAAACAACCGAACGCTTAGTCATTCGTCTTGACCCTGGTGTAGCATTTGGCACGGGAAATCATGCCACGACTCAGTTGTGTTTAGAATCGTTGGAAATGCGTTTGAGTCAAGTACCACAATCTTTTGTCAGCAATGATAGCAAACAAGAACATACGGTAATCGCTGATATTGGTTGCGGTTCTGGTATCCTTGGCATCGGAGCGCTGCTACTGGGAGCAGAGAAAGTTTATGCAGTGGATACTGACCCCTTGGCGGTGCAGTCAACTATCAGCAATTGTACTTTGAATGAGATTAGCCCAGAACGTTTAATACCTGCACAGGGAAGTATAGACGTTTTAACAAAATTGCTGGAAAATCCAGTAGACGGTATTGTTTGCAATATTTTGGCTAATGTGATTATTGAGTTGGTTCCAGAAATGAGTGCGATCGCTAAGCCTAACACTTGGGCTATCTTCAGCGGTATTTTACTCGAACAATCCAAAGCTGTAGCCGATGCTTTAGAAAAACATGACTGGGTAGTCGCTACTCTCTGGAAACGCAAAGAATGGTGTTGTTTGAATGTCAGACGTTCTTAAGCAAAGAAACTCAACAGCAAACATTACAGCACTCAAAACTGCTGTCAACAATCGCAACTATTGTCCAATTAGCAAACAACCTAATTGTTTCTTTTACCAGAGTCACGAGTTTTAGTTGAAAATTGGTACTTTTGGATCACTTGCTCAATCTTGGAAGTCACTATATTTATTCTATTTTTCACCTTATCAAAATCAATATTCACCCAAATATAAGATTTATTGGGCATTTGTGGTTTGTTATCCATAATTTGCCTCACTTGTCAAAAAAAATTATTATTTCTACACAATATAATTCTCTTAATGTTTAGGCTACTTTCTCAAGACATATAAGTAGATATGCTTAATGTTTGCTTAAGATTTCAGTTGCTAGTAGTTCAATCAAATGGCGATTTTTCCAGTAGGGCGGCGATACTAAGCGCTTATTAATTCGGCAAAATAACGGTAATTCGACAGATACCAAAAACCTCCTCGAAATCTCTTACCAAAGCGGGAAGAGGCTTAACAACCCTAATTATTTGATATAAGATAACAGTCTAAAATCTCAAATCCAAAATTGGATGAAAAGCTAAAAAAGACGCGAGATTTCGCGCCTTTGGGAACTAACACCAAATTCTCAATTTCATTTAAACAAATGCTTTTAGATGTTCCACTAACTGCGCTGCTTGTCTGACACCTTCAATGCGCTCCACAGGCTGACCCTTCTTGAATAAGACTAGGGTTGGTAGGGCATAAATTTGATACTGAGTAGCCAATTGCGTGTATTTTTCCGTGTCAATTTTCACAATTCGCAGACGATCCTTGAGTTGGGCATTCACTTGTTCTAAAATTGGCACCATCATCTGGCATGGCCCGCACCATTCAGCGTAAAAATCTACCAATACGGGCACATCAGAATCAGACAGCATCTCTTCAAAGCTGTTAAATTGTTTTTTAGTTGCCATGTGATACACACCGCTTTTCAATTGTTTGTTTCAATGGTAATTCTTAGAATATAAAATCGGTATATGTTTATGATTTTTTCTCACGAAAAGATTACATTAATCAATATGGACTAGTTGGCTAGGAAAAATATTAAATAATTCTAATAAAATAGAAGAATTTTATTATTTTGTGCATACCAGTTCAATGTCTATTTGAACTGATTTTAACTAACTGAATAATTATACAGAATTTAATGAGATTGATGTCTACACAGTTGGCAGTTTATACAATCTGGTGATGTCTACTCTACAACAAGCTAACCTACGCAGCTATAATTGAACCAACAATAAATATATTGTTCAACGTTATAAATTCATTAGCAAACAAATAAGTATAGATAGTTAATTTTTACGAAAATTATGATCTTCAAAGAATTAGAAGCTAAATTACTCAAATTAACACCAGCCGAAAAAGCTAAAATTATTAACATTCTTTCCCAAAGCCTTGCTAATCATTGGGAGGGCATCGAGAAAACACCAGAAATATGTAGTGGAAAAGCCTGCATTATTAACACTCGTATCCCCGTTTGGGGATTAGTCCATGCTCGTAATTTAGGATATAGTGAAACAGATATACTGAGTAATTATCCAAGTTTATCAGCAACAGATTTAGCAAATGCTTGGGCCTATGCAGAGGCATTTAATGAGGAAATTGCACAGGATATTAAAGAAAATGAGGAAGCAGAATAAATGGCACGTCTCTACGCAGATGAACATTTTCCTCGTGCGGTGGTAGAAATTCTGCGCTCATTAGGACATGATATTTTAACAGTACAGGAAGCAGGAAAAGCGAATCATAAGATTCCTGATTTGCAAGTGTTAGAATTTGCTACTCAGGAAGAACGTGCTATCTTAACTCTTAATCGTACAGATTTCCTAAAATTACATTATAATCATCCAGATCATAGTGGTATTATTATTTGCCGAGACGATCGTAACTGGGAAAATTTTGCTAATCGTATACACCAAGTTATTACTCAAGTTGAAAGCTTCAAAGGACAGTTAATTCGTGTTAATCGAGTTATATCTAGCTAATTAGTGATCCAAATTGCATCATCCTAGTAAGATTTTATCCAAACAATATTTCAGATGTTCCCTAAATCGCCATAAGATAATTAGCGCGGTATTCTGAAGATTGAGGAATATTAAATGACACTATTAAAAGATAAAGTCGCAATTGTCACAGGTGCTTCGCGGGGAATTGGACGAGCGATCGCCATTGAATTAGCCACACAAGGAGCCATCGTAGTAGTTAATTATGCCAGTTCCAGCACGGCAGCGGAGGCTGTTGTTACAGAAATTACCACGGCCGGAGGTCAGGCCATCGCTCTCCAAGCAGACGTTTCCAAAGTCCAGGAAGTAGACGCCCTAATTAACGCCGTCACCGAAAAGTTTAAGCGTGTGGATATTTTAGTCAACAACGCAGGGATTACCCGCGATACACTGTTGTTGCGCTTAAAGCCAGAAGATTGGCAAGCAGTCATCGACTTGAATTTAACCGGTGTGTTTTTATGTACCCGCGCCGTCAGTAAAATCATGCTCAAACAGCGATCGGGGCGGATTATCAGCATTACCTCCGTTGCTGGGCAAATGGGCAACCCAGGTCAGGCAAACTACAGCGCCGCCAAAGCAGGTGTCATTGGTTTTACCAAAACCGTCGCCAAAGAACTTGCATCTCGTGGCATCACCGTTAACGCCGTCGCCCCTGGTTTCATCGCCACCGACATGACTAGCGACCTTAACAACACCGAAGATATTCTCAAATTCATCCCCCTCAGTCGCTTTGGTCAACCAGAAGAAGTAGCTGGGATGGTGCGGTTCCTCGCCGCAGACCCCGCCGCAGCTTACATCACCGGACAAGTATTTAATGTTGATGGTGGGATGGTAATGGCGTGAAAAGAGACGTGATAAATCGCGTTTGTACAATACTTTGCAATTAATAAATAGCTTGTAGGGGCGTACAGCTGTACGCCCGTAGCAAGGTATTTGCAACTTGGAATGTCGAGTTTAAAAGATAAAAGCGATCGCTCATGATGTCAGCACCTCATCTAGAATCACAACGGGCAGAATTAGTTGTCCCATGCATCTCGTTCTGCTTCGAGGTCTCGATTGATTTCTTCTACACTTCTGCCAACAGGACGCTGTTTGTGGATTTCTTCAAGCAGGTGGATAATCGATTGTTCTTCTAGTGTCGTTTTTTGTGGTATCAGGACAATTACCTCAATAGTTTGTCCTACAGAGGTTAAGAGTGTATCGGCAGGCAAGGTGATTTCAATTTTGTTGCCTGGTAAAACTTTAGTTTCAATGCGTAATGCTGATTGCATCAAGCCTTCTCCTGGTTTGGTTTCTTCTTAGCTATTGTTTGTTCTATGGACTCCCTATGGTTGTATCCATTGTGGCTCAAAAAGCGATGGCGATCGCAACCATTTCTCAACTATCAAAGGCGATCGCTTGTCGGTTTACAATCTCAAGTGGAGCGATCGCTGTGCATTATCAACAAAAACATAAAAGTGATCGCACCTCATTCTACAATTTAGGTGGAGCGATGTCTTCCACGGGCTACACCTACGCCATCTGATAGATCTCTAATTTTATGGCTATAGGTTTGATTCTGGAGATTGTTTATTACCCTCATCTTGAAAATCTTTAATTTTGGCATATAAGCTAGCAACTGTTTCTTCAGCAAACAGTTTTTCTTTAAATTGCAAATAGTCGCCTTCACTTAGTTTACAGGCTGCCCAAAATTTCATTTTTCTAAAGCAACATCTTCTTCACAGAGATATGAAAACTCAATTCCCATCAAGTCTAGAATCTTGAGTAATTCTGCTGGTTCTAGCTGCATGACTTCCGCAGCTTTTTTTAAGCTAATTACTTTAGCAATTAAAGCACCGAGTAAAAATAGAAAGTTTTCTTTTTGTTCGATATTCTGAAATAACTGAATTTCAGAGGCGATCGCTTGAGTCAGTTCTTGATTCATCGGTAATTTTGTACTAATCTATTGTGGGTCAGATCCTTCTCCAATTAAACTGGAGTGGAGTAATATCTCTTACGGGCTACGCCTACGTCCCCAGAACACCATTATTTTACCTGGGAACAAGAAACTTCGAGTAAAAAGGGAGAGTGATGTCTGCGACGGGCTACGCCTACGCCCTCAGAACACCATCATTCCACTTTAGAACAAGAACATTCTCATTTAAAACAGGAACATTCTCACTTGGAACAAGAACATTCTCGTTTAAAACAGGAACGTTCTCAGTTGAAACAGAAACGTTCTTGTTTAAAACATGAAACTTCGAGTTCAGAACAGGAAACTTGGAGATAAAAGCTTGATTGATGAGGTTGGGAACTTGAATTTTGCTATTGTGATTAAAGAAAATCGCGCAAATCTGCTAAATTTTTACGACAATTAATAGTATTAGGATGATTTGTCCCTAAGCATCTCTCAAAAATATCTAATGCTTGGATGTAAACGGATTCGGCTTCGCTGTATCTGCCTTGGGACTTGTAGAGTGCCGCTAGGTTGTTGAGGCTAACTGCGACAGATGGATGTTCTTCACTTAGCAGTTGACGCTTGAGTGCTAAAGCCTGTTGATAGAGGGGTTCGGCTTCGCTGTATCTGCCTTGGGAGTTGTAGAGTAACGCTAAGTTGTTGAGGCTAGTGGCGACAGATGGATGTTCTTCGCCCAGCAGCTTGCGGCTAAGTGCTAAAGCTTGTTGATAGAGGGGTTCGGCTTCGCTGTATCTGCCTTGGGACTTGTAGAGTAACGCTAGGTTGTTGAGGCTAGTGGCAACATCTGGATGTTCTTCGCCCAGCAGCTTACGCCTAAGTGCTAAAACTTGTTGATGAAGTGGTTCGGCTTCGCTGTATCTGCCTTGGGACTTGTAGAGTAACGCTAGGTTGTTGAGGCTAGTGGCGACATCTGGATGTTCTTCGCCCAGCAGCTTACGCCTAAGTGCTAAAACTTGTTGATAAAGGGGTTCGGCTTCGCTGTATCTGCCTTGGGATTTGTAAAGTCCCGTTAGGTTGTTGAGGCTAGTGGCGACAGATGGATGTTCTTCACCCAGCAGCTTACACCTAAGTGCTAAAGCTTGTTGATAAAGGGGTTCGGCTTCGCTGTATCTGCCTTGGGATTTGTAGAGTCCCGCTAGGTTGTTGAGGCTAGTGGCGACAGATGGATGTTCTTCACCCAGCAGCTTACAGCTAAGTGCTAAAGCTTGTTGATAAAGGGGTTCGGCTTGGCTGTATCTGCCTTGGGAATTGTAGAGGAACGCCAGGTTGTTGAGACTAGAGGCGACAGATGGATGTTCTTCGCCTAGACGTTTTTTTGTGATTTCTAGACACTGCTGACACCAAGGTGTTGCCTGGGTATACAATCCTTGACCATTGTAAAATTTAATATTACCCATGAAAGGCGAAGTTAAATCTTCATCACTGACGTATTGAATTAAATTATTTGCTACTTCAGCTATATGAGGTATGGCGAAGGAGACAGCGTTGATTTGCTCAAGGATGGGGTCTTGAGGAATATCTTTAGCAACTGCTACCATTACCCGGCAAAGCGATCGCTTTAATTCCTCTGCCTGTTCTAAACCTGTAAGCTTATATTGGAAAAACTCGCGCAACAGTGGATGTAATTGGTAAACTCCCTCACCTTTGCGCTGGAGTAAATGCAAATTCAATAACTTATCGTCCCGAATTTCCTCTAACTCTTCCTCATCTTCCTCTGCTAAACACTGTTCCACCAAATCCCAAGCTATAGGCGCGGATGCAAATAAACTCAATAAACAGCCCAACTGCTTATCATCGTCGTTTAATTCTTGCCAACTCAACTCAAAGGCTGCTAACACACCCCGTTGTGCAGTCATGTCGCCTTCTGGTTTATCTAAAGCGCGTTGTTCTAGTCGCTTTTTCTCCAACCGTCGCAACATTTCTGTTAAAGAAACATCTACTTTGCGCTTCAGATATCGCCCCACTAATTCCAAACCCAAAGGCAAATATCCCAACCACTCACACAACTGATTTGCCACAACTAATTCTTGCTCAATTCGCTGTGGTGTTTCTTTAAAAAACGACTTTAATAACTCCAACGCCGCTTCTGGTTGCAATACATCCAGGAATAATTGCTTAATAGATGCTCCCAAGTATTGGCGCGTGGTAATCAACACTTTAAACCGGGAAGATGACGAGGGTAAATAAGGCTTAACCTGCTGATATTCCCCAACATCGTCTAACACTAGCAGCACATCGCCCTCCTCACGCCAATGCTGAAAGCAATATTGCACTTGCGCGAGTAATTTTTGGTTAGGATCGTCTGTTAAATTATCTGGCGGGTTTAAATCAAGATGAGTTCTGGCAAACTGCACAACTTGAATGCCCACATCACCAACCTTTGCCAGCAACCAGCAAATTCCACCCTTGTAAGTTTCCCGGTGATTTCTGGCATATTGTAGGGCAAGTTCTGTTTTACCAACTCCACCCATACCAGCAACAGCAGCTATCGCCACCTGTTCGTTTTCCTGCAAAAGCTGGTGGAGATTTTGCAAATCTTTTTCACGTCCAACAAACTCCACCACGCCACTCAGGGGTAAATTTTGCGGTATTTCGGTAGAGGTATTTAACTTTACCTGTTTCCCAACAGGCGACTGTAGTCAGAAGTGGATACCACCATAGTTAGTACCTACCTGAACTAATTTTTCAATAGATTCAGCTACCTTTGCATTATTGATCACACCTTTTGATTGCGGGTTTAGCTCATTTGCTAACGCCTGGACTTTCGGCGCGACTTGAGGATCGGCGTTTGCGGCTGCTTCGACTTCTCCCACAGATTGAGCAATTTCGCTATCTGCGTCTGCTGCGGCTTTCAACTCTAGTACTGCTTTGCCATAATCTAACGGCGGCTGTGTATTTTCTGGTGTCGCCTCTGTTAACAAGGGCAATTTATTTTTATTACGTAACTGTGCGATTAATTTACCGCTTGCTTCTAACCCTGCTTCCCCAAGCTTTTCGCCAGTTTTTTCTAAGGCTTTAGTTAAAACTATAGTAGCGATCGCAGTTGCAACAGCCGTTAGTGTTACAGGTTCCATAGTTTTTTGAATAACAACCGAAATTCCACTGAAAGCTATTCTAGCCTAGCCTCGTTGCCACATTTGTTGATTTTGTTTGCCTAAACGTGGTTTTTAACGTTAACCCTCTCCTAAAAGCGGGTTTCTCGATTTGAGCCGACTGGCGTTGTGTTATGGCCTAGCCTAAAGCACCAAAACCTTTAACTGATGCGTTACGCTAATAACGCTAAAGTCATAATATGACTAATAAAATCACAACCCAAATGCAAACTGATAAATACCCTTTTGCTCAAGAACTGATTACTGATATGGAAGGTAATATCCGCAAAGTAGTCATAAATTTTGATGACTATCTACGCTTGCTAGAAGCTATTGAAGATGAAGGACTTATCTTAGCAATGAAAGCAGTAAAACATGAAATCCCTCTAAATATAGATGAAGCATTAGCACAACTAGAACAAGAGTGATTACCCAATATCTACCCAGCTTTATCAAGGATATGAAGGCTTTGAAAAGTACACCTTACTACGAGACTATTAGAATCCTTGCTTTTGAAGAAATACCACAACTATTAACCTTTGAAGAAATTACTAACATCAAAAAACTTCAGGGTTATGAAAATGCTTATCGCATCCGCGTCGGTGATTATCGTATAGGATTTATTTTTGATGGAGAAACAGTCATATTTCAGCGAGTGCTGCACCGGAAAGATATTTATCGTTATTTCCCAAAATAAAACCATCTTAATTACGTAGCTTGCTTCTCGCCGGAGGCGAGTATTACCTTAGCGTAGCGGGGCGTAGCCCATTACGAATTACAAATGCAATTTAATCCCCAACTACTACCTCGAATTAATAGTAAAACCCTCAGAGAAAATGGTAAACAATATTATGTAGATGCCAAGGGAAACCGCTTTCCCAGCGTCACCACAATACTTAATGTCACCAAACCCCAAGCAGATAGAGACAGATTATTAAATTGGAAAGCGCGTGTAGGAACAGAAGCAGCCACCCGCATATCTACAAACGCCAGTCGTCGCGGAACCCAAACACACAAACAAATTGAGCGTTACCTGCTTGGACAAAATCCTGTTTGTCCCGAAGCTAGTCGCCCTTATTGGGAAAGTATTCAGCCAGTTTTAGCAGAAATCGACACAATCAGACTTGTGGAAGGCTCGGTTTTTCATTACGATTTGAGCTATTCTGGCAAAGTAGATTGCATTGCCAGTTATCAAGGCATCCCCTGTATTTGCGAGTGGAAAACAGCAGATAAACCAAAAGGTTCAATCGAGCATTTATACGAACATCCACTGCAAATTACAGCATACATTGGAGCAATTAACAACTATTATCGAGATTATGGCATTGAGCTAAATCATGCTTTGTTGGTAGTAGCAATTCCAGAAATGCCAGCCGAAGTATTTTGGTTTGAACCAACAGCGATAAAAGATTACTGGCAAGAATGGGAAAAAAGACTCGCCGAATTTTGGCAGCGCAGAAGTTTTCGCAATTATGACAACTCGTAATTAAACTTCTTGCAGAAGTTGGGAAAAGGGTAAGGGTAAAGGGGGAAAGGTTTGGTATTTTCCCTTTCCCCAAATCATGATTTTTCAAACATCCTCTAATAATCACTATCAGCGACACAAATGCCTTTACATTTAATACCGTTGGTAGTGGTGCGCTGACAATGAGAACATAGAATTTTTTCGTTTTCTGTTTGTTGATTGATTTCTATGCTAGTGCTTGTCTTTCCTTTGTCTTTTTCGCTTTGGAATTCTACACTCATAAGAATAGAAAAGTTTTTTGCAATTTACACTAGTCTTTCTAAATCTAAATCTGATGCTATTTGAGCAAGTTTTTCTAAATCAGTGGGGTTGTCTACATAAGGTAAACAGCCTAAAACTGGGACGTTAGTTAATGATTGAATCAATTGTGGTGGCGTCAAGTCGGCTATTTCTGCATCTGAACGGGGCTGTACGCAATTCAATACAATGCCTTTGAGATGGACGCGGGATTGTCTAGCCAATGCCACATTCGCCACTGCACTAGCGATCGCTCCTAATCTCACTGGCACTACCAATACTGTTGGTAAACGCCATTCTGCGGCTAAATCGGCTACTGTTAATTCTTCTGTGACGGGGGAACCCAACCCACCCAAGGCTTCTACCAGCACAAAATCACGCTGCGATCGCAATTTAGATAAGGCTTGCCACACAATTGCTAAATCTACTCGGCGATTTTCTCGTGCTGCGGCGATGGGAGGGGCTAAGGGCGCTTGAAAATACAATGGTGTAATTTCTTCGGGCGATTGTTCTAGGGCGAATAGATTTTCATACCATTCGCGATCGCCAATCCCTGATTGAATCGGTTTCATGATTCCCCAGCTACGCTGCGGGTAATGTTTTTGCCAATAGGCTGCTAACGCTGTGGTTAAAACAGTTTTACCAGCCTCGGTATCAGTTGCAGTAATCAGTAATGCGTTCAACAATGATTGCTAAATAATTAACGTTTTTTGATTATTACACCAAATTTCAGTTGAAGTAAAAGCCAAACACAGAGTTTGTTTTACTTCTGAATTCTGCTGTAGTTATTAGCGATGGGAAAATAAAGCCTCATCACTAATAAATCATTTTAGTACAATTCGCACAATTAAATTCATCGTTACAATGATGCTTTCATGTTACAAAAAAAGCAGATTTTCCTGGAAACTAATCCCCAATTATCTAGCTTTTAAGGTGAAATAGTTGGATCGGGAGTTAGTGTAGGTGTGCTATCAATCAATGGAGTATTGTTTTCTGGTTCTGGAGTGGGAATTAGCGTAGGAGTTGGTGTGGGAAATGGTAACGGAGTTTCTGTAGGAATTGGCAATGGAGTTTCTGTGGGAATTGGCAATGGAGTTTCTGTGGGAGTTATGGTTGGGGTTGGTGTGGGACTGAGTGTGGGTGTAGATGGAATGAGTTTTTGTAATCCAATATTCAGATTATAATTACTTTCGGCAACTCCTGGAGGCAGAATTAATTCAACAGTATATACACCAGGAAGTAGTAATGTACCTTCATAGGATATAACTCGCACTGCATTATTATCAATTGGTTGTTGATTGGGATTTAATACTGTTAGCAAAACACTGGTTCCTGGCTCCAAAAATGTACTTAACTTCAGTCCTTCCTGGGCAACAAAAGTATAGCGGTTGATTTGATTCGCTTTGATATTACCTTCAACTGCGATGGCGTTAAATGTTCCCAAATTCAAACGCTTAGTAGATATAACAGGTTGTTCTTGAGTAGGTGTGGGTGTAGGTGTGGGTGTGGAGGTGAATGTAGTACCACCAGAAATTACTGGTGAAGGAAAATTTTGGGGAAGCGTTTGCTCTGGTTGTGGTTTTGATTGGCTGCGAATGGAACTTACTAATGCCCAAGAACCAAATCCCGCTAAGATCACTACAACACCACCAATTGCAGCGATCGCTAAGGGATTATCCAAAACTGAGCTACTCTGACTTGGTGGAATTACGGGAGCAGGTTTTTTTGGTGAAGCTGCTGGTGTCACCAAATCAGGGCGACGACCGACAGCCATTGTTTGCAAATTGGAAAAATCAGGATTAGGGGCGCTTGGTTGCTGCAAAGATTGTAATGCTTGCGATACATCAGCAGCAGTTTGGTAGCGATCGCTGGGAATATGATTTAACATCCGATTCAAAACCTGGGCAAATCTTGGATTTACTTGTGCCCACTGCTGCCAATTCCAAGTTACTTGATTTTCATCAAATAAATCTCTTGGTTCTTTACCAGTCAACAAAACAATCGCACTCACCGCTAATGCATACAAATCACTACTAGGATAGGCCCCTCCTGTTTGTACTTGTTCGCTCGGAGAGTAGCCTAATTTTCCCACACTGGTTACTGGCATTACACTCTCAGGGGATTGTAAACGCGTTGCCAGTTCTTTTACCACCCCAAAATCAATTAACACAGGCTTACCATCGCGATCTCGCAAAATAATATTTTCTGGGGAGATATCCCGATGAATAATTCCTCGGCTATGAATATGCTCTAAAACAGGCAACAAAGACTGAATTAACCCAAATACTTCTGCTTCTGTGAAAGTTTGACCCACAGCTTGCTTCTCAGCCAACAGAGTCCGGTAAGTCTGACCTGCAACGTAGTCCTCCACCAAAAATAAGCGTTGGTCTTGTTCAAATCTTTCTCGAAATTTTGGCACTTGTGGGTGTTCGATTTGATATAAGATAGCAGCCTCTCGGTGAAAAAGCTCTTGCGCCTTTTCCCAAGCCGCAGGCTCCATTGCTGTTGAAATCAATTCCTTGATGGCGCAAAGCTCGTTAAAACGCCTCTGGTCTTCTGCCAGATAGGTTCTACCAAATCCCCCCTGTCCGAGAATTTGAATGATTCGGTAACGGTTTTGTAAGACAGTACCAACTGTAATGGGTGATTGCATGATCGAATGATTGAGTGTAATGGCAACCGAGGAGTAAGTCACCGACAAAGATTAAGTCTCAGTGGTGACCGACAGTTACATGCAGCGATATTTTACCTTACGAAAAAGAATTTGACGTTGAATGTTGACTGATGACTGATGAGTATTAACTGTCAACCGTCAACATCGGAATTTCGTTAAATACGGGTATTTTCGGTTTTCATTGTGTTATTTAGAACGTAGAATTAAATCTGTCAGTTTATTTATTTGCGGTTAAAATCGTAGGATATAATACAATACCACCTGAATCCTGAGTCACAAGCCTTGTTCTGTCTTTGAAAAATTTCAATATCACTTAAGTTGTAATTACTTTGCTCTCAGTTATAAATGAGGTAGTTAGAATAATCTATCTATCACACCAATGTTTGAGGGATTAGCGTTATTTACCTCAACACCAAAAAAATTCCACTAGTCTAGTGGACAGACTTGACTTAATACCACAAAAGGTATCAATAGTTTGTAAGCCAAGAAAATTAGAGAATTACCAAATGATAATTTTATGGAAAAATGTTTAAATTTTGTATTGAAGCTTCAATAAAACTCACAGATGTTTTTTTAGGCTATTTCTTGGTTAAATCTATAAAATCTCTAATGATAATATTGCTATGAATGCACATCGAGGATCTGCTGTGCTCAGTTCTGCAACTTTCAAAGTGGAAGCATCCGCAACAAGACTGACTGATAATCATCGCCTGCGGCTGTTTTCTGGTTCTGCCAATCTCCAACTGTCTCAAGAAGTCTCTCGTTACCTGGGCATGGACTTGGGGCCAATGATCCGCAAAAGATTTGCGGATGGAGAACTTTACGTTCAAATTCAAGAATCGATTCGGGGTTGTGATGTCTATTTAATCCAGCCATGCTGTCAACCGGTAAACGATCACTTGATGGAATTATTGATCATGGTTGACGCTTGTCGTCGAGCTTCTGCACGACAAGTCACGGCTGTAATTCCCTACTATGGGTACGCCCGCGCCGATCGCAAAACCGCAGGACGAGAATCAATAACCGCCAAGCTAGTTGCTAACTTGATCGCAGAAGCAGGTGCTAACCGCGTTCTAGCAATGGATTTGCACTCGGCTCAAATTCAGGGCTATTTCGATATACCCTTCGATCATGTTTACGGTTCGCCAGTATTGTTAGATTATCTGGCCAGCAAACAACTGCCCGACCTTGTGGTTGTCTCTCCAGATGTTGGTGGTGTTGCACGAGCCAGAGCATTTGCCAAAAAGCTCAATGATGCCCCACTAGCAATTATTGACAAACGTCGTCAAGCACACAATGTTGCAGAAGTCTTAAATGTGATTGGCGATGTTAAAGGCAAAACCGCAGTCTTGGTGGACGATATGATCGACACCGGTGGTACAATCGCCGAAGGAGCGCGACTACTGCGCGAAGAAGGAGCGCGTCAGGTATACGCCTGTGCTACCCATGCAGTGTTCTCTCCACCTGCTGTGGAGCGCTTATCCAGTGGGTTGTTTGAAGAAGTTATCATCACAAACACGATTCCCATACCAGAAAGCAATCGTTTTCCTCAACTAGTGGTGCTGTCAGTGGCTAATCTTTTAGGAGAAACTATCTGGCGAATTCATGAAGATACTTCAGTCAGTAGCATGTTTCGCTAGTCAATAAAACAGTTTCATTAACGTTAAAGGCATGAAGAATGAAGTCTAAAAACTTAATTCTTCATGCTTAATTTTTTATTTATCAAGTAAAGCTACAGATTCTTAAAAGATAATGGAATCTGAGTTTAAAATTGAAGTGTCCATTAAGCTTGCAATAACATTATTATGACCGGCGAACAAGTAACAGTAGAGTCTTTGTATACTGTCACTGACGAAGAATTAATGTTGATGAGCTTTCAAAACCCAGAACTACGGTTTGAACGCAATGCTAATGGAACGTTAGAAACTATGCCCCCAACTGGTGGAATTTCAGGTAATCGAGAAATCAAAGCGGGAGCCTATCTATTGAATTGGGTAGAAAGTCAAGATTTAGGTGAAGTTTTTGGGCCAAGTACAGGTTTTAGATTAGCAAATACAGCAGTGCGTTCTCCTGATGCGGCTTTTGTCGCTAAAGGACGTTTACCAAAAGGTTGGGATGAACAAGAAAACAAATTTATTAACTTAGCACCCGATTTTGTGATTGAAATTCGTTCTAAAAATGACAGCTTGACAAAACTTAAAGCCAAGATGGAAGAATATATTGCTAATGGTGTGCAATTAGGATGGTTAATTGATAGTAGAAATCAGCAAGCTTTAGTTTATCGTCGGGATGGTTCAATTACTCAATATCCAGCAACAGCAACCTTAAGTGGAGAAGATGTTGTGCCTGGTTTTATGTTGCCTTTAAAAAAATTATTGTAGAAGCGATTGACACTCAGAGCAGCTCATCCATCTTTAGTATTTTAAATTTTAACTTTGTATCTCCTTAACAGATTGTTGTGATTTAAGTTGAGAAGCTATTAAGGGAACCTTTGGTGCGAGAAAAAACCCAATCAAACTAGCAAACAGGATTGGTGTAAAAGGACTAAAATTAGTCAATTTTGATAACAACAAAGTTGTACTTATGGGTGTGCGTGTCACTGCTGCATTGATAGCTGCCATTGTACAAATCATAGCTAGTGCAGGATTTAAACCAGGAATTAAAATTGCGATCGCTTTACCAATACAAGCACCAGTAAAAAATAACGGAATAATAAAACCACCACGCCACCCGCCAGTGACTGTAATGCTGATGGATGCCATTTTACCCAAAGCTAAAATTAACAAAAAAACAACTGAAAAATCAGCTCTTAGGACTGATTCTAATTCTTCATGTCCGAAATAACGGGTTAGGGGTAAGAAGGCTGCTAAAGTACCTAAGCAAAATCCGGCTAATGTGGTGCGTAGATAAACTGGCCCAGGAACCATCGCTAAAAGTCTATCACAGCCGCGAAAAATGCCCATAAAAATCCAACCTGCAACAGCGCCGATAATTCCAAATAGGATAGCCAAAGCAAAATCATTGATGTTCTCTAAACGGTATTGGGGAAAATACCAAGTCGGAGCAATTCCCAAATGGGTGATGAAGGCAAATACTAAATAACTAGCGCAACTAGAAACGATCGCTGGCATTAAAGCTTCGTAGTATTCTACGATATGCTGATGGTGCAGAATTTCTAAGGCAAACATCGCCCCACCTAATGGTGCGCCAAACAAGGCGGTAAAGCCAGCTGCCATTGCTGCTAAACTCGTGGATCTGAGTTCTTCGCCCTCAAGACCAAGGCGATCGCTCACCCATGTACCAAAAGATCCTGTAACCTGTACTAATGGGGCTTCCGGCCCTGCACTACCCCCAGCAGCAATACTCATCAAAGACGCGAGAATCATCGCCGGATTTTTTCGTGCATCCAAACGCCCGCCACGAAAATGAATATTATCAACAATGACGGCAATTTCCCCAGGATTGCCCAAAAAATGAATTACCAAGCCAACAATTAATCCCGCTATTGGCATCACTATTAGCAGACTCACACCCTCAAATCTTTCTAGTTGGTGAGTCATTAATTCCAGAATATTCCAGTACAAACCAGCAAATAGACCACAAACAGTCCCCACCACTACCCAGCGTAAAACCCACCGAGAAATGAAAAGAGGATTACGTCTTACCAGTCCAAAAAGTTGTAAAAACTTCCAGCGCTGAGTTTGGTTTGTGGGAGTACGCTTATTTGGTAGCACTGCTGATTTCCTAACTGAAATAATCAAATGTCATAATTTATTGACATTTATGATAATAATGTAATATGAGTTCAAAAATTATCAACACAAAAAAATTTAAAAAATTATCCACTTATACTTTTAGATAGACGGAATTTAGAACTTTAGTACATCGCCAGATAGATAAAATTCTGATGTGAATTTATTAAATTGACTCAAGGATATGATATTTCAAGTAGGAGTTAATTTAGTAATGCCAGACAGTCCTGGATTAGGAGAACAGGCGCTGAATAAAGCGGCAGAAATAGGATTATCTAGCCAGTTAGATGAAGTAGAAAAATTAGATGTAAATATCAAAACCGATCCACTGAAAGTAGTTCAAGGACAGGTAGATGCAGTCACCATTGAAGGTGAAGGTTTAGTAATGCAAAAAGACCTCCGCATGGAGGAACTAGAAATGCAAATGAATAGCGTTGCCATCAATCCTTTAAGTGTGGCTTTTGGCAAAATCGAACTCACAAAACCTACTGAAGCTAATACACGAGTTGTTTTAACTGAAGCTGACATTAACCGCGCTTTCAACTCTGAATATGTGCGATCGCAGCTACAAAATCAAAAAATACAGATTAACGGTGAACAAAGGACTATTGAACCGCAACATGTAGACTTTCGACTACCTGGTGATGGAAAAGTAGCGCTAAATGCCAGGGTTAAATTAGCAGAAACAGGCGAAAATCAACAAATTGCTTTTTCAGCAGTACCGACCATTAGTGGTAACGGAAAAAGTGTTTCGCTGGAAAATGTTGAGTATGGTGAAACTAAAGAAATTTCACCAGATTTGACAAAAGCTTTGATAAATCAAACCAGCGAAATTTTGAATTTGAGTAACTTTGATTTGGAAGGAATGAATCTACAAGTTAACCAACTAGAAGTACAACTAGGTAAACTAACCCTGCAAGCCCAAGCTTATGTAGAACAAATTCCTACTGGTGAAAAATAGAAGCAGAATTCAGAATTCAGAAAACTTGGAAATTTTTGTTTTTCTAATCATTTGACCTCTTGCAAAAGTTACTTTTGCAAGAGGGGGGAAAGGGGAAAGGTTAAATGGAAAAGGGTTTTTATTTGCCCTTTCCCCTTTACCCCTTACCCTTTTCCCCACTTCTTTTAGAAGTCTATTCTGTTAATCCAGCAAAGCGTAACCCATTCTGAATCCTGACTCTTGAATTTTCGCAAAACAGCACTATAAACTGAGGACACTAATATAATGGAAACTACAGAAAGAACCGAAACAAATTCAACACCTTTTCCAAATATTCCACCAGTTATTGAAAGTAACGATAGTGAATATCGTGATACTGGCGTACCTAGCACTGTGGCCATCGCCGGACATCCGTTACACCCCTTGAGTGTAATTTTCCCCATCGCCTTTTTAGCCTTAGCCTTGGGAACTGATTTTGGCTACTGGTTAACTCGTGATTTCTTCTGGGCCAGGGCTTCGTTATGGTTAATCGGACTGGGATTAGTTGGAGGTTTAATTGCAGCCGCCATCGGTCTGAGTGACTTTTTGAAAATCGAACGAGTCCGCAAACGCACTGCTGGTTGGGCCCACTTGATACTTAACGTTTCTATCCTGGTTTTGACACTCTTGAACTTCCTCCTGCGTTGGGGCGACGCCGAAGCCCGAATCCTACCTTGGGGATTGCTTTTATCCCTAATTGTTGGTACATTAACCAGCGCTTCCGGCTGGTTCGGCGCTGAACTCTCCTATCGCCACAAAATCGGTGTAGTCGGTGCAGGTAGTCGGAGATATCCGTAAATGCAGACTGGGGAGATGGGGAGAGAGGGGGAT
>NZ_JACKZU010000498.1:0-4795 GCF_014222165.1 Nostoc sp. 2RC | reverse complement strand
AAACCCCCAAGACCGCGCTGGCTCACCTTTTCCCCAAACCAAATTCCAGTTTAAAATCCAAAACCCGAGCAGTATTGGGAGTTACTGTCTATTAAATCTTCTTCCCTTCCCTCAAACCCTTACAGCCTTACACCCATTTCTTCTTCAGACTTATTGTTGAGATAATCGTTTTACTTGTTCACCCCCCAATAATTGATGTGCTTTTTGCAGAATTCGGGGGATTTTATCTGCGTGGGGACTACGCGTCAGACATTGGTGTAAGTCTAATTCATTTAAGCGATCGCTTTTATTACCAGGAAACCAATGATCCCCATGACCAAGCAGGTTATAACGCATTTTGCCATAGTCTACCAAATCGTAGGCCATTGCTAAATTCCACAGCCACAAAATCACCCGAATATTTATCTCTCCAGGGGTTTTGTCAAGGGTGGGTAAATTATGATGCCAGGTTTTTACCCAATCTTCTCCCAAGGTGGCGATGGCTTCTGCTTCCAACCGTGCCAAAATTGGTGGCAGAATTTCTGATGCTCTATCTATTAAGTCTAAAGTCTTGAGATGTTCGTCAAAATCTTCTGGTTTTGCTGCTCCCAAACTCAAGGTATGCACTTGGGGATGACTCAAACAAAACAAATCATTAAACACCATTGGACTCAAAGGAGCGCAAAGATTTACTAATTTTTGCGGTGCTTGATACAACAAACCTCCTTTATTCGATGGGCTAATAATAAATACACCCATATCATGAAGTGTAGCTGCTTCAATTGCCGGCCAATTCCATTGATTAATGTAGTACCAGTGCAGGTTCACATAATCAAATTGATTGGTTTTAATTGTCTTGACAATTACATCTGTGGGGCCATGGGTGGAAAAGCCCACAAATCTCACTTTACCCTCTGCCTGCAATTGACGTACCACATCCAAACAGCCACCGGGGCGAATGCTGTGGTGCAACAATTCAGGAGTATTAATACCATGCAAACCTAAAAGATCGACATAGTCTAGCTGGAGATATTTTAATGATTTATCAAAGGTTTTACGGAATTCTTTGGCATCTTCTACTGGGCCGACTTTGGTTTGAACTATCAATTTTTCGCGGGGAAATTTGGGTAATATTCTCCCTAATTGCATTTCGGAAGTACCATAACCACGAGCAGTTTCGATGTGATTAATACCAACTTCCACAGCTTTGTTGATGGTTGCTTCCAAGTTTGCTTGGTTCTTAGCAGGAATTTCCAATTCCGGAACATCTTGCCATTTGAATTGATATCTCATGCCGCCGCAGGAAAACACCGGCATCTGTAATTCTGTGCGTCCAAATCTTCTGTATAGCATTAGTGGATTGTGGATTATTTAACAACTTACAGCAGAATTCAAAAGTCAGAATTCAAAACTCAGAATCAACTTTTTCTCACTAGCAGATATAGCTTGCTTCCCTGTAGAAGTATAACTAAGTTTTAGTTTTGCAACAAATTGAAATTTGCTAGTCTTCCATCAGTGGCTAATGTAAATTTTCCACTGATTACATTCTCAATTTTGGATTCTGAATTGTGACTTCTGTTTTCATGTCACAATCATTACCTCTGTTTAAGCTGTGACATTAGCAAGATTCATCCATGATGAAGTTTGCAAGGTTTTTTGGTTATTAGACTGCGATTTGTTCCAGTTCCACAAACCAATTATGACATTTTATAGCAATGCTATTTCAGTTGTGAGAAATATTGCTGTTGACTGTTAACGGTTAACAGTCAACAAAACTAATATGTAATATAAGACTACTATTTGATTTTTGAACAAGATTCAGTACACTCGTCCGTTAAATGTCTGATGAACTACTTGCGAATCCACGGTAGCATCAAATGGGAATGAAGTTGCTGCTAAACCCCATCACCCGGCGTCAATAACCCGAACAATATACCTCTTGCAATCAATTGCTTTTTGCACTCTTGTGGGAAAAGGGATATATCTTTATTAGGGAAAGGGAAAATACCAAACATGCACCTCCTTTTCCCGACTTCTCTTAGAAGTCTAATATTTTCTGAGTTTTTCCTGGGGTGCTTGCTTGACGGTGTAAAGGGCATATTTATTATCAGTAATTCTAATTTATCGGTAATAAAAACCACTTTTAAACTAATAAATCGAGGGTTTATAAGTTTTATTTTTTACATTCTGATTATTCAATATATTACCAGTATATGTAAGCATTATTAACTCCATATTTAAGTATGGATGAATGGAAACTATATTTCACAATTGAATTTAAGATCCTTATATTGTGCTATTTTTCTGTATACTGTTTGCCATTCATCGAAAAAATATGATAAGATTTTTTAAGAAAATGGAATATTAAGTTGCCAAAAATACTAATTTTGGAGGAAATATTCAAGTAATTTTACTGAAGAAGGTATAGTAACCAGATGAGTAGCGATCGCAAAGTAGTACATCTGGTGGTATCAACCTCAACACAACAAATATATGTGAAGTAGTTTGAAATCGAGAATTCATACCAGCAACTAATTGAATTCTGAACTTTTGTCTTGACAAATTGTTAACTATTAATCCATTTTTAGACGTTATCAATTACGAAGTTATACTTTCCGCTACAACTTAGTAACAATCTAACAGTCTAATTATGTAGATAACCCGACCGTGGGAAAATCAATATACCGAAACCAGAAATTAGAGAGGAAAACCCTGTAATATGCATCTGAGCGAAATTACCCATCCCAATCAGTTGCACGGTTTATCCGTTCGACAACTGCAACAAATCGCCCGTCAAATTCGAGATAAGCATCTTCAAACCGTAGCAGTTAACGGTGGACATTTGGGGCCAGGGTTGGGTGTCGTAGAATTAACACTAGGGCTTTATCAAACACTGGACTTAGATCGGGATAAAGTCATTTGGGATGTAGGACATCAAGCCTATCCTCACAAACTACTTACAGGACGTTACGATCGCTTCCATACCCTCAGACAAAAGGATGGAGTTGCAGGTTATCTCAAACGCTGCGAAAATAAATTCGATCACTTTGGTGCGGGACATGCTTCCACCAGCATCTCAGCAGCATTGGGCATGGCTTTAGCACGAGATTCAAAAGGCGAAAAATTTAAAGCCGTGGCTGTCATTGGTGATGGCGCACTCACAGGAGGTATGGCTTTAGAAGCCATTAACCATGCCGGACACTTGCCCAAAACTAATTTGTTAGTTGTTCTCAACGACAACGAAATGTCCATATCTCCTAATGTGGGAGCCATTCCTCGCTATCTCAACAAAATGCGCCTGAGTCCACCGGTGCAATTCATCAAAGATAACTTTGAGGAACAATTTAAACAAATTCCCTTCGTTGGTGAATCTCTGTCTCCCGAACTCGGACGCATCAAAGAAGGTATGAAACGGTTGGCTGTTCCTAAGGTAGGTGCAGTGTTTGAAGAATTGGGTTTTACCTACATCGGCCCAGTTGATGGACATAATATAGAAGAATTAATTGCCACTTTCCAACAAGCGCATCAAATACCAGGCCCAGTTTTAGTACATGTGGCAACAGTCAAGGGCAAAGGCTATGAAATCGCAGAACAAGACCAAGTAGGTTACCACGCCCAAAGTCCCTTCAATTTAACAACTGGTAAAGCTATTCCCTCTAGCAAACCCAAACCACCGGCTTATGCTAAAGTTTTTGCTCACACTTTGGTGAAACTTGCCGAACAAAATCCCAAAATCATCGGTATCACTGCGGCGATGGCAACGGGAACAGGTTTAGATAAACTACAAGCAAAACTACCCAATCAATATATAGATGTCGGCATTGCCGAACAACACGCCGTTACCTTAGCAGCCGGTCTAGCCGCAGAAGGAATGCGCCCCATAGCCGCCATTTATTCTACCTTCTTGCAACGTGCCTACGACCAAATTATTCACGATGTCTGCATTCAAAACTTACCAGTGTTCTTCTGCTTAGATAGGGCAGGAATTGTTGGTGCTGACGGCCCCACCCACCAAGGTATGTATGACATTGCGTATCTGCGTTGCATCCCTAACATGGTACTGATGGCACCCAAAGACGAAGCAGAACTGCAACGGATGATGGTAACCGGTGTTAACCATACTAGCGGCCCCATTGCTATGCGTTACCCACGTGGCAATGGCTACGGCGTGCCACTGATGGAAGAAGGCTGGGAACCTTTAGAAATCGGCAAAGGTGAAATTCTGCGTACAGGGGATGACGTGTTAATTGTCAGCTATGGCACAATGGTTAATCCGGGAATGCAAGCTGCGGAAATCTTGAGCGAACATGGCATCGAAGCAACTGTAATTAATGCCCGTTTTGCCAAGCCTTTAGATACCGAGTTGATTTTGCCTTTAGCTAAGAAAATCGGACGAGTTGTCACCTTAGAGGAAGGCTGCGTCATGGGTGGTTTTGGTAGTGCGATCGCCGAAGCTTTATTAGATGCAGATATTCTCATTCCTGTCAAGCGATTTGGTGTACCAGATATATTAGTAGACCATGCCGAACCCAATGAATCGAAAACAGAATTGGGTTTGACTAGTCATCAAATAGCAGAGAGAGTTTTAGAAGCTTTCTTTAAAAAACAAGTCTCTGCCGTTGTTTAGCTAATTCTTTGTAGAAATAAATCGCCCACGCTTGTGATTCAGGTGTGGGCGATATTTTATCAAACAGAATTCAGGAGTCAGTGGTCAGAATTCAGTGGGGTATTCTGTATAGCTTATACCGATTCAAAAAATGTTTGCGACAGATACCCCACCCGCCTGACGGCACCCTCCCCTTGCCAAGGGGAGGGT
>NZ_JACKZU010000497.1:0-4871 GCF_014222165.1 Nostoc sp. 2RC | reverse complement strand
CTCCCCACACTCCCCACACTCCCCACACCTTTTTTCGCTCACCCATCTCCCCATCCCCTCAACTCTGAAGCACCACATCTTCTACTGAAGAATTTTCCGCTTCCAAGCCATTAATTCGACGATAAAAATCTTGGAGATAATTTAAATCTTGAGCAAAAAAGTTTTCTACTATTGCAGGACTAATATCAGTTAAAGCACCCAAGTGGGTAATCACGCGGGACAAAATAATAATAGTGGCATAAACTGGATTTGCTTTTACCCTTGGGTCGCGCAAAGGTGCAATCTCATCTATGGCTGTTGATAATCGCATTACACCTTTGCGGTGGAGGTTGCCTTCAGAGTCCAGATACCCTTTAGGCAGCGTAAATTCAAACTCTGTGGGAAACATATTTCTCCTAAATTAATTAGACTTCTCGCTTTGAATGGGGGAAAGGGGAAAGGGAAGATTCTTCATTTTCCCTTTAACCTTTCACCCTTTCCCTTTTCCCCTCCGATTTATTGCGTGCGTTGAAATTCCTCAAAAGCAATCTCCAATTCTTCAATTTCTATTTCATGGCTGTTGGCGTTGACATCAGCAATTTTGTAACTGGTAGGCCAAGCACCAGCTAATTCAAATCTAGCTTCTTTATTAGATGCCTGATCGTAAATAGATAAAGAAATAAACTCACGTTTTTCGGCCCACTTGCCGGCTTCAACATCCTCAAACCACTTCCATAAATCTTTGGAAGCGTTCAACCCTTTACGCAAAGTAATATTCCCACTTTTAGCATTACCAGGAAGTTTTGTTCTCACTGCTTTACCTTTGGAAGCAGTTCCCCATTTTTGAGAAGTGACTTCACAAATTTCAATTACTTCCTGCGTTCTTTTAAAGCCTTGACATTCCAAAAAATAGCCATCGCTATCATTTTGACCAATGTCTAATCTTAAAAAGAAACGATAATTAGTGAGAATTTCTGGTATGGCAGCCATTGTTTTTGATGCTAGGTAAATGGGAACTGGGGACTGGACAATGGGTAATCATATTAAAAATATGAGGGAACTCCAGTTGCTAAGTGTTGACCGTTGACGGTTCACAGTCAACAGTCAACAGTCAACAATCAACAATAACAATAGAATATTTTTTGACTTAGAAGTCCCTTATTTCACAATTACCAATATCTAAGCTCTGACTTCTTTTTGTTGTGCGATAATTTCATAACCCTCAATAGATACTTCAATTTTTTCTGTTGCCGGGTCATTTTTAGTCACATCAAATTCTGGCCCTGTATATGATTCAGGGAAGCAAGATTTCAGGTTATAACGAATGACTTCAGTTTTCTTATCTTGGGTATAACCAACAACGGAAATTGCTTTGCGATTTTCATCCCATTGACGAGGTTTTCCATCTTCGCTACAAGCTAAAAACCATTTGTGCAAACTTTCATCACCGTTGTAATTCATGGTAATTGTGACATTATTAAACTCTGCCTGTCCTGGAAGATTTTGTCGTAATGTCTTACCATTTTTACTTGAGCCTCTAACACCTTTAGTGGCATTATTTTTTGCACCCAATCCGGTGACTGATTGAACGAATTTTTCAGTGATACCGTCTGCTTCAAAATAGAACACAGACGCAACTACATATTCTCCAGGCATATTTCATCTCCTAAAATTAAGTGAATAGTCATTAGTTATTGGGCATTCTAGGGAATGGGGAAAGGGAAAGGGGTAAGGGGGAAAGGGTAAGGGGAAAAGGTTAAATTTATCCCTTTTCCCTTTAACCTTTAACCTTTCCCCCATCTCCCCATACCCAACAATTTATTGCTGTTCGTCAAGTGCATTCCATTGGCTGATACGGAAGATGACAAACTCGGCTGGTCTTACGGGACAAACTCCGATTTCGACATACAAACGACCTAAAATTATGCTTTCTGGTGGATTAAGTTCGGCATCGCATTTAACATAAAATGCTTGTTCTGGTGAATCGCCAAATAAAGCACCTTCACGCCAAATTCGTTCTAAAAAGTTGCTAACGGTACGGCGGACACGGGCCCATAAATCTTGATCGTTGGGTTCAAAAACTACCCATTGTGTACCTAATTCAATTGATTTTTCTAAGTAACTAATTAACCGCCGGACGCTGATATAACGCCACTCGGTTTTATCTGGCTCGACTAAAGTCCGCGCACCCCAGATGCGGATACCCCGATTTGGGAAGCTACGAATGCAGTTAATACCAAGGGGGTTCAATAGTTCCTGTTCGCGGAAGTTGGTGTCGTAACCCAGACCAATTACGCCTCTGGGTACTTCGTTTGCAGGTGCTTTGTATACTCCTCTGGTTTCGTCGGTGCGTGCCCAAACGCCCATGACGTGACCGCAAGGAGGTACTAAAATGGGATTGCCGCGATCGCGTGGATTGGGTACTTTGATCCAAGGATAATACAACGCTCCAAACATCGAACGACGGTTAAATCTATTCAACCAATCCACTGCTTGTTGCGGTTTGACAGCATCAGGTGGTGTATCAAGTAAAACCATGCGGTTTGGTGGATTGGGAATATCACCACTGGCGGAACCTTCGCACATGCTAATCATTAGTTCCATGATGCCGTGGACTTGATCCAAATTCAGCACTTGCTCCTGATAAGCCCGCATCAAGTCAGGACAAGCCAGCATTGTGATTTCATCAATTTCAAAAATACCGCGTACCCCGGTGCGATCGTCTCGTACCCCTTCTAAATCTCGTGAAAATCTGTCCGGCGGTGTAGCAACAATGGGTGGTGCTAATTCGTACTGACCATTAACCGGACGGCGAGTTAAAGGCTGTCCGCTTTGAGTCAAATCTTCTACGCTGACATACATAGAATTTCTCAAAGCCGCTAGCGCATAAGTCGCAACCTGACCAGGTTCGCGGTTCATGGTCAAGTTTTCGTATTGCTCTAAAACTTCATCTCCCCGACGAATTTGAATAGTGAAGTATTCCCCAGTATTTGGAGGAGCTTCTCCTTCAGTACCTTCAGGTAAAGCACGGGGAGAACCATCGGTAATAATGATGTTTACTAATCCCCCTGCTGCTTGTTCGGGGCGCAAAGTAAAGCGCAAAGCTGGACGATTTCCACGAGAATTAATTCGCAGAGTCGCAGGTTCGGGAGCTGTAGGTTTGGGTGCGCCTGGTAATTGAGTTCCGATACTAGTTACCCAGCAGCGACCGCCACCATTCATGAAGTAACCATAAACCGCAAAGGGTAAGTAGGCATTAAAATCAGTGAAACCATCAGAATTAGGACGAGCAAAATAGTTGAGATATTGCGTCCAATTCGTCACCAACATCGGCTTAAATAGCTCAGCATCATCTCGAACATCTTCTGTAAAACCTACAAATCCGGCTACTGCTGTGCTAACACCTTCAATCGGTCGGCTCCCTCGGTCAAATTCTTCAATATAAACACCAGGAGCAAAGTAATCAAGTCGAGCCATGAAAATTCCTCCAACTCTCTTAAGAGCTTAATTATTCAGGATTTAAAAATATTTCTTTGAAAGTATGGCTTTGGTCATCTACCAATGCATTAACATTTTGGGGTAAATAGCCAGGACAATCTATATTTAAAACATAGTTACCCATCTCAAGGTTTTCAAAAAAGAACAACCCTTCTTTATTGCTTTCCATGAATTTTCTAGTCCGCAGCAAAGTAGTTTTTGCCCCCATTAATGGCAGATTTGTTGTTGCACTCTTGACAACACCTGCAATTACTACTCGCCTAGCCATAATTTGGGTACTACCATTACCAGTGCCATGCATTTGATTTCGCAAATCGAAAATTCGTTCCCAAACTAAAGGTACTGTGGTCGCTTGGGTATCAAGAGGCACGGTAACTGTTAAATATAAAGCTGAGCGCAGAGGTACATTCAAAGCGCTCCATAAACTCCCCGGTTCCAGCGAAGGTTGTAGTCCAACCATCATTGGCAAACTACCGTAACCCCGCAATTCAGGAACTAAAAACTCCTCTTCTAAAGCTCGATGACGCATCAGTACGCTTAATGCTTCACTCAAAAAGTGATGCTCGCCTAAAGTCGTCCTATCCCAAGCTGTTAGTAACACCGAAACATCAAACCAAACAGGTGCCCAATTGACAACACCGGCTTGCAAATGGCGCGTAATATTACGTTCAACTTGCCTTCCGGCCTGTTGGAACTGCTTACTCTCACGAATATCATAAATATATAGATTAAGAGTCGGGCCGGCTCCCTCTTCCCTACGATTACTCGGATGGCTGAAGTCAATCTGCTCTGTACTGGTAAGTGAAGTTCCTCCAGCTAGAATTTCCGCCAAAGTTTGAAGAACGAAGATAAGCATGAAGGTGTTGTGCTGGTAACTAAATCCAGATGCATCTAGGTTATCTGTATCACCCTTGTAAAGTAATTAGACTTTTGTCGATATTTTTGGATGGGGCATCCCTTCTCTGCGAGACGCTACGCGAACGGCTTCGCTCAGGGCAAGTGGGTATGGGGCATTGGTTATTCTCAGTGTTTTTGCGTTCCCGCGTCTTTTTTATGAAGATAAGTAACAAAAATTATTGGCTTATACAGGAGTTTTCATGTATTTAGACCACAACCCTATTTCTTTATGTGTATCTTTGTGCCTACATGAACGCGAACCCCTAAAGGCGAATGCATCAGATACAAATCATCTGGTTCATTTACCTAAAAATCACTGTAAATTGCACAGTTACTCATAAGCTTTGTTGATAGTTCACTGTCAACCGTCAACATTTATTACAAATTAGCAGTGCTATAAAATTCATATTTTATTTTTAAAACAACTTTCTAAAACTCAAAAATTCTACTTTCCCGTTACCTATTGCTTATCAATCAAAACTAAAAACTATATATAC
>NZ_JACKZU010000496.1:0-4887 GCF_014222165.1 Nostoc sp. 2RC | reverse complement strand
CTAGTTTTCTTCAAGTCAGCTTGGGAAAGTTCTTCCCCAGCTTGCAGGCGAGTGGCGGAAGTTTGCAACACTGTCGCCGCCCCTTTATCTCCTATTTGTAAGGCAGTTTTGGCGGCTGTTTGTAACATTGTAGCTGCGCCAGTGCGATCGCCCTCTTGCAATTTCGCTTCTGCTAACTGAGTTTGGCGATACTTGGCTTTACTTGAGGTCGGGAATTACCTGAATCAGTCCAGTCTGGAAAGCTTTGTCGTAGGTGATGACAGGTAATCCTCTTCTGGGAGTGGTTCAAAAAAAGCATCGCTGAGTTGTCCTTTCAATAAACCAGGGGTGCGCGGTTCGACTTCGCTCACCGCAAGAGGTTGTCTATGTTCTTGACTTAAACCTAACCGAAAGTAGTGAATTAGGTCATAAAGTTCTGCTAGTTTGTCTTCAGGGATGTCTTGCAATTCTTGGACAATCTTCTGGATCAGCATAAGTCAAACTCTTCGGCGGTAGTTAATCGATAATTTAGGAATATGAGACTACTTTGTTGCTCAATTGAGGAATAAAATATTTTTTCTCGCTTTGCGCCTTGACGCGAAACTTTTATACCGTTAACCACTAATACTGGATTACTATTCTTGTAAAACAGTCTTTGATGCAATCCTAGTTTTCTTCAAGTCAGCTTGGGAAAGTTCTTCCCCAGCTTGCAGGCGAGTGGCGGAAGTTTGCAACACTGTCGCCGCCCCTTTATCTCCTATTTGTAGTGCAGTTTTGGCGGCTGTTTGTAACATTGTAGCTGCGCCAGTGCGATCGCCCTCTTGCAATTTCGCTTCTGCTAACTGAGTTTGGCGATACTTGGCTAATGTTAAAATCGATTGCTGCACCTGGGGATTAGATGCTGGTTGATACTCCTTGACCACATCTGCGTAGACTGGCATCATGGGCGAAAGTAACCCTTGCTGGTTAATTAACGGATCGTCATAACGAATTTGCAAATGCCCGATTACTTGTTTTCCCTCTGGCAAGTGTCCCAAATAAATATTAGCCAAAACTACACGTTCTACATCTTGCATTAAGTCTCCCAAGCGTACAGCAAAGCTACCGTCAGCTTGTGGTTCCATTGGTAATTCAATTGTGTCTGGGGAAACTTGGGCAATGGGTTTAAATTCTGCTAGTCGGACATTAGGCACTAAAGATAATAACAAATAGCCATTAGTTAACCCCACAGATTGAATCCGCCCAAACAAACGGTTAAACTGCTCTAGAGCTTGTTCGGGACGCTCAATATAAGCTAAAGTACCGCCACCAACATCGGCAATTTTTTCTAATAAATCCTGATTCCAGTTATTACCAAATCCAAGAGTGCTGATAGTTAAGTTCAGTTTGGCAGCTTTTTGCGCCAGTTCCAAACAGCGCTTGTTGTCATCCGGGCCGATATCCCACTTCCAAATTCGCAAACTGCTTTCACCGTGACCGTCCGTCAGCAGAAAAGCCTGGGACACAGCACCTCTTGTGCCCTTCATCAGTTCTGTAATTCCCAGTTCCAAACCCTCAGCAATTACCGTACCGCCACTAGCACTAAGTTTCTTTTTAATTTCAGATTTGATGCTTTCGGGGTCTTGAATAATTTGGTTGGGGATAATGACTTGGGCAGAACCCGCAAAAGCCACAACCGAGATGCGATCGCCAACTTTCAATCTATCGATTAATTCTTCCACTGCTTGAATCACCGTTGTAATTGGTTTTCCATGCATGGAACCACTTTTATCCAGAATCAAGCAGAGGTTAAGGGGCAGGTTTTTGTCTAACTCACCAGCAATAGCCGAAATTGTGATGGCCAATTGACGTTGACTACTTGTTTGAGCCACATCAACATGATTATCATTTAGCGCCGAGAGCAATTTTACTTTCATTGCAAAGGGGTATCTTGCAAAACTGTTTTGGAGACAATTCTGGTTTTCTTGCGATCGCTTTCCGACAAATCTCCGCCAGATTGTAACTGGGTAGCAGAAGTTTGTAACACTGTCGCTGCACTAGTATCTCCCATCTGTAAAGCAGTTTTGGCTGCTGTTTGTAGCATCGTCGCCGCACCAGTGCGATCGCCTTGTTGCAATTTCGTCTCGGCTAACTGGGTTTGGCGATACTTAGCTAATGCCAAAATCGATTGTTGCACCTGGGGATTGGGGTTTGGTTGGTAATCTCCCACGATATTGGCGTAAACTGGGATGTTTGGCGTAAATATACTCGTTTCGTTCGTCGCTGGGTCGTCGTAGCGGACTTGCACGTTGGCGATGGCTTGTTTCCCTGGTGGCAATTGTCCCAAATAAATATTAGCTAAAATCACCCGTTCTGCATCTTTCATTAAATCTCCTAAACGCACAGAGAAACGTCCATCTGGTTCTTGTTGCAGTGGTAATTCAATGGTGTCCGGAGAAACTTGGGCAACTGGTTTGAGTTCTGCTAGCCGGATATTGGGCATGAGGGAGAATATCAAATAAGCATTAGTCAAAGCTACTGCTTGGACGCGGCTAAACAAACGGCTAAATTCATCCACCACGCGATCGGGTTTTTGGATATAAGACAAAGTACCCAAACCAGCATCCGCAATTTTTTCTAAAACATCTTGGTTCCAATTGTCACCAAAACCCAAGGTATTTAAAGTCAAATTATAGCTAGCAGCCAATTGGGCAAATTTTAAACAGCGATTATTATCACCATGTTCGTTTTCGCCATCAGTTAATAAGAAGGCTTGGGAAACGCTATCTTTTTTTCCCTTAGCCAATTCTTCAATCCCCAAGCGCAATCCTTCATCAATAGAAGTTCCGCCATCAGCAGCTAGGCGGTTAATTTGCTGCTTAATTTTTTCTGGATCTTCGATGGACTGACTAGGTATCAAGACTTTAGCACGGTGATTGAAAACTACAACACTCAGGCGATCGCCAGGACTTAATCGATCCACCAGACGATTCGCCGCGTTTTTCACCGTTTCTAGGGGTCGCCCATTCATCGAACCACTATGGTCGAGAATCAGGCACAAATTCAGTGGCACATTGCGGTCTTGAACCTCGGCAATGGCCGAAATCGAAATTCCCAACTGACGTTGAGAGTTGACTTGATTGGCGTCTAAATTACTATCATTCAAGGCAGGCTGTAAGCTGACCCTCATAACCCCAAATTCCTATTGAGAATATAGATATTTGTAAATAACTTCAAAGCACCACTTTAGTGCTACGGAAAAGCTATCCAATACATTAATATAATCAGAATATCTTAGAAGCCAAATATTGGCAGATGCTACCTCCCCCTTAACCATTAGGGAGAAATCCACACCTTTAACCGAGTTAGCATCACGCTAGGATGTATTACAGTTAACGGCATAATTGCAGGCGATCAGTTGCTATGGACATTTCCGCCATCAAGGCTGTTCAATCCCCTTATTACGGCGATCGTTTTTATCGGAAACCGCCGCCAGATTTACCGTCTCTACTATTAAAGGAGCGAATTGTCTACTTAGGAACTCCTTTAGTTCCCCAAATCACAAAACTGATCATCGCCGAACTCCTGTACTTGCAGTCCGATGACCCAGAAAAACCAATTAAAATTTACATCAACTCTACAGGCACTTCTGGTTACAGTGGCGAACCCATAGGCTTTGAGACCGAAGCTTTCGCCATCTATGACACAATGAAATATATCAAGCCTCCGATCCACACCATCTGCATCGGTTCCGCGATGGGTATGGCAGCGATGCTCCTCAGTGCTGGTACAAAAGGTTGCCGTGCTAGCTTACCCCATGCATCCATTATTCTGCATCAACCCAAGAGTTTCGCCCAAGGTCAAGCAACTGATATTCAAATTCGGGCCAAGGAAGTTCTAGCTAACAAGGCATCATTGGTTGACATTTTGTCTCGCAACACCGAACAATCGCCAGAAAAAATTAGCAAAGATATGGATCGTCTGCTGTACATGACTCCCTATCAAGCTAAGGAATACGGTTTGATTGACCGAGTTTTTGAGAAAGAAGAAGTCGCCAATCCCCCGCTACCTGCTAGCGTCCTTTAAAACATGAAGTGAGTCTGATTTCTTGTGATTTCAACTCACTCCAACCCACAGGAGCTACCAGGCTTCATCGTTGCTATAAATCATTGTAATAACGGAGCAAATTATGCCTATTGGTTACCCCAGCGTCCCCTATCGTTTGCCAGGGGGACAGATGGAGGAATGGGTTCACATTTATACTCGTCTTTCCCTGGAACGAATTATATTCTTGGGTGAAGAAATTGACGATAAAATTGCCAATGAGATTATAGCCTTCTTGCTATATCTGGATTCCGAAGATCCAGGCAAAGATATTTACATATACATCAATTCACCTGGTGGTATGGTCACCTCTGGGCTGGCAATTTATGACACCATGCAGCACATCAAATCAGATGTGGTCACAATATGCACAGGCTTAGCAGCCTCTATGGGGTCATTTTTACTAGCAGGTGGAGCCAAAGGCAAGCGCTTAGCATTGCCTCACTCACGGATTATGATTCACCAACCTTCCGGCGGTACTCGCGGACAAGCAAGCGATATCGAAATTGAAGCTAGAGAAATTCTCCGGATTCGCAACCAGCTAAACCAAATTTATGCTGACAACACCGGTCAAACCCTAGCCAAAATTGAAAAAGACATGGATCGCGACTTTTTCATGTCTGCCCAAGAAGCTAAAGAATACGGTTTAATTGACCGTGTGATAGAAGAGAGACCGTAGGAATGGGGAAAAGGGGAAAGGGAAAAGGGGAAAAGGAGAGGTCTTTCCTTCCTCCCCTGCTCTTTGCCACTTGCCCCTTGCCCTTTGCCCCTTTCCCTTTGCCCTTTCCCCCTTGCCCTTTTCCCTTTCCCCCTTGCCCTTTGCCC
>NZ_JACKZU010000495.1:0-4927 GCF_014222165.1 Nostoc sp. 2RC | reverse complement strand
GGACATAAGAAAGAGTTTTTAAACATGGAGCAGATGTAAAGATGTATTTCGAGATACGTACTACGAGAAATACGGCGTCCTTACTTCAAGTCCCTAACTTTAGTTATGGAGTTCCCTTTTCCCTTTTCCCTTTAACCTTTTCCCTGCCCGAAGGGCATTGACATTTAAGTTGATGAAATTAGCTTCCCAATTCCAGTTATCCTCATGGTTGCCTTCGATACATCCCCAGGTATGGAGTTTGGCCATTGGTAGATTTTTATCAGAAGTTGGCACTGGCTTTACTTTGTTTTATGCGCCGATCTTTTTCGTCAATGAAGTTGGTTTGTCTGCAACCGCCGTTGGTGTAGCCTTGGCTAGTGCGTCGATTTCCGGCATTGTTGGGCGAATTGTAGGTGGTTCTTTGGCTGATTCCGGTAAATGGGGACGCCGCCGCACTTTATTGCTGGCGACGGCGATTTTAGCAGTTGCTTCTGTAGTTTTCGCTGCCAGCAGTAATTTTACTGTTTTGGTAATCGGTAGCTTGATTCACGGCTTAGGGATAGGTTTGTATTGGCCAGCTATGGAAGCTGTTGTTGCTGACGCCAGCGAAATAGAAAATCGTCGGGAAACTTTTGCTATTAGCCGATTAGCAGATAATCTGGGGTTAGCCATCGGAATCACCTTGGCGGGGTTTTTGATAGGAATAATTGGGAGTTATCGCTGGCTATTTATAATTGATGCCATCTCTTTTTTAGTGTTTTTTGGCGTTATTTATGTAGGAATTACTGAAACCAACCAGCAGGAAACCGGAGGTGAAAAAACACAATATTTCGCTTCTTGGATGGCAGTATTGAAAGATGGTCGTTTTTTGATTTACATCGCCGCTAATATCTTCTTCACAATTTACATTTCACAAATACACAGTATCTTGCCGCTTTACTTCAAAAACTTTGTCATTGAAAGTACTGACAAAGGATTTGCTGAAATTATCATTAGCAGAATATTTGCTTGGCATTTGATGGTAGCTATCATCTGTCAGTTACCTATTACCGCCCTTTTAAAACGTTGTTCTCATACACTCGCCCTGACTATTTCCGCCATTCTTTGGGCAATTGGTTTTGGATTCATTTGGGTAAGTGGTACTGCTGCATCTGGTAATTTAGCTTGGGCAACATTGGCATTGGGAGTATTTGCTGTCGCTGTTGTTTCCTACACTCCATCTGCTGCGTCCTTAGTCACTGAGTTAGCCCCGGAAAATCAACGCGGCCTTTATTTCTCTATTAATGCCTTGTGTTGGGCCGTTGGCTCTTTTATTGGTCATCCTTTGGGTGGATGGGCATTAGACCAACCACAAATCATAACCGATCGCTTTTGGTTGGGCTTTTCTTTCAGCGTGGCGATCGCTGTGGTAATTTTACAGTACTTGAATCGAATTTTGGCTGATTCATCATCAAAATAGTGGTATGCTCGTACTTAGAAAGTTTCTCAGGAGTTAAATCACAGTGGTACGTTGATACAACAAACAGGCAAATCATTATCACTCGCTGCGATCGGGCTAAAAGTTCGATAAATATTGATTTTTGTTTGTTGTACTTATCTCAGGATTTACTGTGAATATTCCTTTGTCGTATCTCGAAAAAATTCGTGCTATCTATCCCAATATCTCTATTGACCATCTTGACTTTAATCAAGATGGGATGGTTAACGATGTGGTAATTGTTAATCATGAGATTGTGTGTCGCTTTGCCAAAGACGACTGGGGAAAACAAGTGCTTTTCCATGAAGCTAAGGTGTTGGAAGTGGTGCAAAAATATGTTGAACTGCGGGTTCCATACTTTGAACACCTAGAAGAAGGCTTTGTTAGCTACAGATTTATTAAAGGTGAGCCGCTATCCCGTAACACCCTCCTTAAACTTAGTGAAGCATCACAAGTGCGTATCATCTCTCAACTAGCCAGATTTCATCACCAATTGCACAGCATCCCAAATGAAGTTTTAGTGAATGCTGGGGTGTCTTCTTCTGGTGCAGAACGTTCCCGTGAAGATTGGTTGCAATTGTATGAGCAAGTTCAAGAAACTCTTTTTCCTCACTTATGGCGTCATCAGCAAACTTGGATACATGAACTTTTCGCGCCCATCATTACAGGTGAACTTGACCTCACTTACACACCCGTACTAATCGACGGCGATAAGGCAGTGTATCACATTCTATTTGACCCTCTATCAGAGAGCATCAACGGTCTGATTGACTTTGGCACAGCTGGTTTGGGCGACCCCGCTTGCGATATTGCTGTGGAACTCGGTAATTACGGAGAAAGTATTGTGCGACGTATGGAAAGCGACTATCCCATTTTGGCGAGTGTCATTGACCGGGCACGTTTCTGGGTGGGAACACTTGAACTTCAGTGGGCTTTAGCTGGGATAAAATTTAACGATATCTCATTATCGTTAGCGCATATTGGTTCGGCAAGAGAAATTCAACCTGTAGGTACACGAATAAAGTAATCCTCTTTCTTACAGTGACTATCGGCGACGTTCTTGGAGCTTACGATATACAGATTTTAAATCAACTTGATGATGAGCTAGGGCGACCAAAGTATGATACAGCAAATCAGCGACTTCACCGGCGATCGCTTCTGGCTCATCATCCTTAAAAGCCATTACCACCTCGGCACTTTCTTCACCGATTTTCTTTAAGATTTTATTATCACCACCTGCTAATAACTTGCAGGTATAAGAACTTTCAATTGGATGATCCCGGCGATCGCAGATTACTTGAAATAATTGTGACAATGTATCTCCTGGTGGAGCAGCTATTTTTCCTTCTATTTGGTGAAAGCAACTTCTTTCTCCTGTGTGGCAGGCAATATCTCCTACTTGCTCCACCCCAATAAGCAAGGCATCACTATCACAGTCATAACGAATACTCTGCACTTTTTGGATATGCCCAGAAGTCCCTCCCTTATGCCAGAACTCTTGGCGAGAACGACTCCAAAACCAGGTTTCTTGTGTTTCCAAAGTTTTTTGTAACGACTCTTGATTCATCCACGCCATCATCAGGACAGTGCCATCCAGATAATCTTGGACAATTGCAGGCACTAGACCCCGTTCATCGTAGCGAATTTTTTCAACAGGAATGGCGTAATGTAGCGAATGGGAATCGTTAGAATACATACCTTGCTAGTCTGCTCTAATGAGAATGATTCATGGATTCACGATACCATTCTAAATAGGGCAGATGTTATGTTTTTCTAAATTCAGTTATCTTAATTTAGCTTTAAGCAACAGCATTTCGTTCCATAGCAGAGTGCATCTTCACAGCACTGAGGGCAACTTGATGAGCTTTAGAAGCCTCACCATACCAATGAATTGCCGAGTTAAAAGCTGCCCGGTATAAATCTTGATATGCCTCAGATAATCGAGTCCGAATATCTAAAGGCAAGTCATCGTTAGACTTGTATAACATATTGTTATTTTCTTGGTTCCGCTAATTTTATACGATAGAAGTTCTGAACAGCTTTTGACCCTATCCTAAGATAGAGCTTTTTATTGCCCACTGTTAGGAGAGAACCTTGGTAAATACCCCAATTAAAACAACAAAATCACAAGAAATCTTTGCCGCTGCTCAAAACCTGATGCCAGGAGGAGTCAGTTCTCCAGTTCGTGCTTTTAAATCTGTAGGCGGACAGCCCATAGTTTTCGATCGCGTTAAAGATGCGTATATTTGGGATGTAGATGGCAACCAGTACATAGACTATGTAGGCACTTGGGGCCCGGCTATTTGCGGTCATGCTCATCCGGAAGTCACAGCAGCTTTGCGTGAAGCCCTAGAAAAAGGCACTAGTTTCGGTGCCCCCTCAGTACTAGAAAATGTTTTGGCAGAAATGGTCATTGATGCCGTTCCCAGCATCGAAATGGTCAGATTTGTTAACTCTGGAACTGAAGCCTGCATGGGAGTTTTGCGGGTAATGCGGGCTTTCACTAACCGAGACAAAATCATCAAGTTTGAAGGCTGCTACCACGGACACGCCGATACGTTTTTAGTGAAAGCGGGTTCTGGTGTGGCTACACTTGGTTTGCCAGATTCCCCTGGTGTACCAAAATCGGCAACTAGCAGCACTCTCACAGCGCCTTACAACGACTTGGAAGCCGTCAAAGCCTTATTTGAGGAAAACAAAGATGAAATTGCTGGTGTGATTCTAGAACCAGTGGTCGGTAACGCTGGATTTATTGCGCCGGATGCTGGTTTCCTGGAAGGACTACGGGAACTGACTCACGAATATGGGGCGTTGTTGGTGTTTGACGAAGTAATGACAGGCTTCCGCATTGCTTACGGTGGCGCTCAAGAAAAGTTTGGCATCACTCCCGATTTAACAACCTTGGGTAAGGTCATTGGTGGTGGTTTGCCAGTGGGAGCCTATGGCGGTCGTCGAGATATCATGTCATTGGTTGCCCCAGCTGGCCCTGTATATCAAGCCGGGACTCTTTCGGGTAATCCCCTGGCCATGACTGCTGGGATTAAAACTTTGGAATTACTGCAAAAGCCTGGTGCTTACGAGTATCTTGACCGAATTACTAAAAAGCTAGCAGATGGTTTGCTACAAGTGGCGAAAGAAACAGGTCATGCTGTTTGTGGCGGTCAAATCAGCGCTATGTTCGGCTTATTCTTTACCTCTGGCCCAGTTCACAACTACGAAGATGCGAAAAAATCTGATACAGCCAAATTCGGACGCTTCCATCGTGGTATGTTAGAACGCGGTATTTACTTAGCACCTTCTCAATTTGAGGCTGGTTTTACATCTTTGGCTCACACCGACGAAGATATTAACCAGACTATAGCCGCTGCAAGGGATGTTTTGTCTAATTTATAGACAGGAGTCAGAATTCAGGAGTCAGAATTCAGGAGTCAGAATTCAGGAGTCAGAATTCAGGAGTCAGAATTCAGGAGT
>NZ_JACKZU010000494.1:0-4995 GCF_014222165.1 Nostoc sp. 2RC | reverse complement strand
GTGTGGGGAGTGTGGGGAGTGTGGGGGGAAAGATTTCTTCCTCATCCTCCCACACTTCCTGCTTGCCCCATGCCCCATGCCCCATGCCCAATGCCCAATTTAAAAAATAGTCAATCTATATTTACCAACTTCCTGTGGATTCTTGGAAGTAACAACTATATAGTAAGTATCATCCTCAGGTAATCTAGCTCTGTCAATTAAAGCAGTATATACATCACCTTTGTCTTTGTTTTGATCTATGGCTACGGGTTGCCCTTTGGAATTGAGTAAGGTGACGTAAGGAGAAAATTCTTCGTCAACACTATCTACGCGAATGCTGATTAGCTGATTTTTTTTACCTTGAAAATTGGAAACATTGTAAGCTCCTCCATTTTGTTTTAAGGTGGAACTTTTGGCATTGAGTTGACCGGATTCATCTATAGTGTAGCTAGCTCTATCATTCCTCAAAGCTAAACTATAGCGACCTATTTCTCCGGGGTTTTGGCTAGTAACTGCAATTTTGTAAGTGCCATTCACCGGCAATCGTGCAAAAATGAAGGCATCATCGCCACCACTGTTTTTGTCTAAAGCACTTTTTTTGACGATGATATTATTATCGGGATCGTGCAAAAATAATAACGGTTTTAAACTTAAATTATTTGTTCTGCGGTTATCGTTACTGCCAACAAGTCTAATTTGGACTAATTGATTTTCTCTACCTTCAAATTCGTAGAAATGGAAATATCTACCTTGAGATTGGAAGTCATTTCTATCCAAAATACCCAACGCCACATCTACAAAATTAATTTCTTTGTAAATCGGTGCTGGTGACTCCTGAATATTTTGGTTGTTGACAGCTACATTGCTACTTGTCTGCTGAACTCTAGCTGGGCGATTATTAGAACGATTAGCAACTCTCCCTCCAGAAGATCTAGAACCAGAGCTATTACTAGCACGATTATTGTTGGAATTAGAATTATTAGTTCTACGTCCGGAAGATCTAGAACCGGAGCTATTATTTGCACTACTGTAGGAACGCTGGGAACTTCCTGTGTTAGAGGATATCCGAGGAGTTTGTTGTTGTATTGGTGATTCAACAGATTGTTTTTTTCTGGGAGATACTGTTGCATTAGAAACAGGAATTTGCTCAATTCCTTTCTTTACTGCTTCTGGCTGTCTCTCATCTGGAGATTTAGCAATTAAAAAGTTTTGCGAATTTTGAGGTTTTCCTAAAGCACTGATAGGTAGCCCATTACTTGCGATGAACAAACTACTACTCAAACAACAAATTAAAAATTGATTTAATTTGTGACGATAGCTGTTGTTTTCTCTTAGCATAATTATGCTCCTAGTTTTGCTAAAAATTTGATATTTTAGGAAGAAATTTAATTGTTCCTGTTTTTACCCCAGTTAAATCAAGTTGAAATTTTGTCCAGACTAAATTGAATTTAAATTTCTGAATCCTGACTCCTGACTCCTGAATTCTGACACCTGAATTCTGACTCCTGAATTCTGAATTCTGAATTCTGATTTCAATTTAGACCACCAGAGTTAATTCCAAGTTGGTAGGTATATACTGACCTCCAAATTCAAATTACAGCTTTTCGGATTTTTATCGAGATATTTTTGTGTAACTCAGACGATGGTGTCTGACTCTTAAACGGAGAATACATACATGTATAGATATGTGGAATTAACGCCAATCAATTGCTGAAAAGGCATAGTGCGATCGCAACTTTTTTCAAGCTATGTAAATTGTGGAATACCTGATGAGGTAAGGAAATTAGCGATTTGTATGGTGTTTCAGTAAGATTAACTAACAAGAGAGATTATACTGCATGACTTAAAATGAATATATACCCCCAACATGGAAATGGATTCCCAGTATGCTTTGTTGTGTGAATCCCGACTGCCAAAAACCCCTAAATCCTGATGAAAACAAGTATTGCCACAATTGTCGAGCGGAACTGATACCCCTACTGGGAGGTCGCTATCGTCCGACTCAAGTATTATCAGATGAGGGCGGGTTTGGCAGAACCTATCTAGCGGAAGATGTCCACAAGCTGAATGAATGCTGCGTTGTCAAACAATTTGCACCAAAACTTCAAGGAACCGGCCCCTTAACAAAAGCTATTGAATTATTTAAACAAGAAGCCAGCCGACTTCAACAATTGGCTGAACATCCACAAATTCCTACTTTATTGGCTTATTTTGAGCAGAATGGCTATTTATTTTTAGTACAGCAATTTATTAATGGACAGAATTTGCTCAAAGAATGGGAAAAGCGCGGAAACTATCACGAAATAGAGATTCAAGAACTTTTGCTAGATTTATTGCCGGTGCTGAAATTTATTCACGCACTGGGAGTGATTCATCGAGATATCAAGCCACAAAATATTATTCGCCGCCAAATTGATGGGCGATTAGTTTTAATTGATTTTGGAGCTTCTAAGCAACTAACAGCAAGAGTGCAAACTAAAATTGGCACTGTCATAGGCTCCCACGGTTACACAGCACTGGAACAAATGCAAGATGGCAAAGCTTACCCAGCCAGTGATTTATTCAGTTTGGGAGCAACTTGCTTTCATCTACTAACTGGAGTCCGCCCATCTCAATTGTGGATGCAACAAGGTTATGGTTGGACTACATCCTGGCGACAATATTTGAATCCTTCAGGTAGAGACGCAATTCCTTTGTCTGCGGAGTTGGCTGAAGTTTTGGACAAGCTTTTACAACCCGACATTCAAAAACGCTATCAATCAGCTGATGAAGTTCTCGCGGACTTAACATCCTCAGTACAAGTACCCCCTACTATCCTGACAGCAACATTTAAAAGTACTTCCGCAAATACAGCCCCAATTTCACCAAAACCAAATAACAAAGCAAATACCACCCCTCCACCAAAACTAAATAACAAACTCAAAACTCCCCTGCTGTTAGGTACTGGCGTTTTGGTTTTAGGACTAGGGGGAGTTTGGTATTTCCAAAGTCGTCCCAGTGAAATCAACCAGCTTTCTGAACCAATTTCTCAGCCTGTTAGTTCCCCAGTAAAAAACATCTTGGAAGTCCCTTATTTAGCCAAATCTCTCAAAGGACATTCCAGCGATGTGAATTCCGTAGCCTTCAGTCCTGATGGTAAAACCCTTGGTAGTGCTAGTGATGACAAAACAATCAAGCTATGGAATCTCGCAAGTAAAGAAGAAATTCGCTCCCTTGAAGGCCATTCTAATTGGATTTGGACTGTAGCCTTTAGTCCCGATAGCAAAACCCTCGCCAGTGGAAGCGCGGACACGAAAATTAAACTGTGGAATGTGGAAACAGGTAACTTAATTCGCACTCTCGAAGGACACACTGACGGAGTTACCTCGGTGAATTTTAGCCCCAATGGTAAAATCCTCGCCAGTGGAAGTGCTAGTAAAGATACGAAAATCAAACTGTGGAATTTAGACACAGGAAAGTTAATCCGCACTCTGGAAGGACATACCAATGGCGTTCAGTCTGTGGTTTTCAGTCCTGATGGTAAAACCCTCGCCAGTGGTAGTTGGGATAAAACAATTAAGCTGTGGAATTTAGAAACTGGAAAATTAATCCGCACCTTAAATGGACATAGCGGCTCCGTTCTTTCCGTTGCTTTTGCTCCTGATGGCAAAACTCTAGCTAGTGGTAGTAATGACAAAACAATTAAATTGTGGAATTTGCAAACGGGAAAGTTAATTTACACATTAAAGGGACATAATGATAAGATTAACTCCATCGCTTTTTTGCCAAAAACAGCTTTCAATAATATCACCCTTATCAGTGGCAGCAGTGACAGGACTATCAAACTTTGGAATCCAGTTACAGGAGAAAAAATCCGCACTTTAGAAACCGGTTCTGGATATATTTATGCTGTTGCTATCAGCCCAGATGGACAGACTATTGCTGGTGGTGGAAGTGGTGAAAATATTTTAAAAATTTGGCAGACAGTTCAATAAAAGCTGCTCATAAAAAATTAATTGTCGTCCTGATATCCGTGGAGGACTATATTGTGATAATATCCTCCAAGGAATTAAACAAGGGATTCAAATTTTCAAGTTGCAACAATATTAAAATCTACGCTCAATACTAATCTGTGTCCTGAAATTTAAGTTCAAATCTAGGGGGATGAGGAGATAGGAACGTGGAGAGGAGTAATTATGCAATTTCAATGTGCATTAGCTGATATAGAGATTCCCAGTTAAGTGAGGTACAGATAATATTTTGAAACGCATTTGTCGTTAGGCGTTCCCGCAAGGTAGGGACATAAAGTAATACCAATTTAAAAAATGTTTGCGACAGATACCCCACCCTTACTAACAGGAGTGTTGGGGAGGTGTTTTGTCTATGTATCGCATTCTTTTTTCAAATTGGTAGAATGTAGAATTTTTGTTATCAAAAAAATCACCAAATTTAGAATTTATGATTAATATATTTTTCCTATTGATACTGTTTTCTTCGCTGTTAGGGCGAATTAAATTTCCGGGACTCAATATTGGGATTCATTATTTATTACTGCCTGCTTTGAGTTTTGGTATAATTAGTTGTTCTTGGAAAGAAACAAGAGAAGTTGTCAAAAATAATAAGACTATTTTGATATCTTTGGGATTACTATATATTTGGATGTGGGTTTCTTCTTTAACTAGTGAATTTCCTCGTACTGCTATTACTTATAGCGCTAAATATTCGAGTTATTTTATATTATTTTTTGCTTTTTTAGTTTTAACGTTTAGAAAGATGAAAAATTCATCTTTAACATTTTATTATCGTTGTATATTGAATTTGTTACAAATAATTGGAATTTTGGGTTTTTTAGAAGCTTTAGTTCCCAATCACTGGATTTTTGAGCTATTAAAATTTCCTAGCTTTTATCCTCAAATTGGTTCAATAATGCAAAACCCCAATCAATTTGGAGTGATAATGGGTATTGGTTTATGTTTGAGTTTAACTTTAGAAAGACAAAAGAAAATTTCTACAATTGAATTATATATTAGTGAATTT
>NZ_JACKZU010000493.1:0-5003 GCF_014222165.1 Nostoc sp. 2RC | reverse complement strand
AGTGTGGGGAGAGAGGGGGGAAAGATTTCTTCACCATCCTCCCACACCTCCCACACCTCCCACACTTCCTGCTTGCCCCATGCCCCATATCCAATCCCTAGTCAAAGGAGTAACCGAATAATGCTGGCATATGTCCTAGCTTTGGTGGTCGGTCTTGGTAGTTTAGCCATTTACATCGCAGCGTTCTTTTTCCCAGAAATCCACCGCAAGAATGATTTTATTTGGAGCGGTGTCGGGTTGTTCTATGCCTTAGTTTTATGGGTGTTTGCACCGCGCATTTCTGGGGGGTTATTGCTCGGTCATGTGGCTAGTGTCGCTCTTTTGGTGTGGTTTGGCTGGCAAACTCTTTCGTTACGTCGCCAACTAACACCACAGGCGCAACAAACCCAAGTGCCTAGTCCTGAGACGGTGAAAACTGGCATTCAGGAACAGGTGAATAAATTGTCTCTTCAGGAGAGGCTAGCTCAGTTGCAACAGGATATTGGTAGCACTTTGAGTGGCGTGAAAGACAAGGTGCAACAAAGTGTGGGTCAAAAGACATCCACAACACCCAAACCTGAAGACATTACTTCTGTATTGACTGAGCAACCTGCTGTTGAGATTATCGACAATACTACTGCCACACCAGAACAACCAGCACAAGAGACAGTTAGTAGCGACACCGAAGCAAAAAGCGAGAGTGTACCAGAAGCAATTCCACCAAATCCTCCTTCCTGGGAATCGGTAGAAGCAGCCCAACCAGATACCGAAACTGAGAACAAGGAAAAGATTCCCGTAGAGGAAATTGCTCCAGATGCATCTCTGGCTCCCCCAGCCGAAACGCCACCGGATGCAACACCGCCAAATAATCAGGGTAGTTAAATCAAGTGAAACCCAACGTTATGTTTAAGTTAATGTTGGGTTTTACTTATAGGCTAGACAAACACCTTTGTGGGAATTTTACTTATTTTAAAGTCTATACATTTAGTAAAAAAGCTTTATTTTAGTTTACGTGTTTTCTCATGAATGATTCAGGATTGCTATGTATTGGTATTAGTGCTGTATTCAGTTCGTCAAAACTAAGAATGCATTTTCAGCCAAGTAGTGGCTACGAAGCAAAAAATAAATGAATTGTTCAAATCGGTCAAAATTCCCTGGCGCTTTCAGCAGCTTGTCTCAATGCCAAAAAAGCTTCTTTTAGAGGTTGGCTAAGGGCACTGTCTGGTTCTGTTAGCACTAGCTGTTGGTAGGCTGATAAAAATTGCGATCGCAGCCGATGGAACAAATGCAGAAAGTGACGCACAAAGCTGATACAATCCAAAACCACAATCTCTATACCACCTGTACGCTCGTACATACTGGAGGCATATTCTCGAACACGCTCTTCAATCACATCCGTCGTGATAAAAATATAGTTGTCAACCCGCTTGCCTGTATTGTTGATTTTTTGCAAAGCACGGTCAATATCTACTAACGTGACACGCCGAGTCTTCATTTCATAGCTGGTGATGACCTTCTCATCATCAACTAGAGTAATTTCCAAATCTCCTAAAGCCCCTGTCTGCTCGTCTGCTGCGTTGTGGGACTCTAGAGGTAAAAAACGCTCCCCTATATATGGTTCTGCTACTTGATAAGCAGCAGCAACAATTAGTACAGGAAGGCGGCTTGAACCTCGGCAAGCCAAATGCTGTTCGAGGAGTGTAACGATTTCCTCTGCTGATAGAGGTATTGCGTCTTCCGATTTCTTCAGGTCGGCTAGTAGTGTTTCCATGCGCTGCCGCTTCTCGTTCCGAGCAATAATTAGACAACGAATGGTTTGGGCTAGCAGTTCTTCAGCAGTTATTCTGCCTTGATGAACATCATCAAGTAATTCCAGGGCGGCTTTGTAGAGTTTGGGCGGTCGTCCCACCAGATTTACTGCTGGGGTTAAGGTGATGTTACGGTTCCGCAGGGCAGGGGTGAGGAATGCGGTAGTGGGATTACAGGGTAACTCGTGCTTGTTAATGAATGCTGTGATGTAACTTTCATCGTAGTAGCGTCCAGAGTAAGCATCTGGTGTGCCTATTTCGGTGTAAGGCTTGCGGATATCAACATTACCACGGTGAACAGCTGCCAAAGAGCAGGCCAGTAACAAACGAACTACAGCACGATTGCCTACATAGCGCGATACATAGTCAATTTTTTCGGCAATGCTGGGGTTGGCGACAATCGGTTGTGCTATCGATGAAGAGGCTTTTTGTAAGGCTACATCAAGGATAGCTGCTGGGGTTGTGGACATGGAGCGATTTCTTCAACAGTAAGTGTGGAGGCTTGCGGGTGATAATTGAGCCAAAGTATTTCTTGCCGTAACTCCTTGATGGAATGGCAGTGCTTCAAGGGTGCTTTAATGCAGTTCCAGTCACCGTAAAGTTCCTGCATCAAGGAACAATCATAGCCGGAAAGGGCAACTTTACCTTTAACTGAACGCAAAACATCCGCTAGTTGCCGATGTTGGTCGTCGGTCATTTCATAAGCGTAAGCCTTGCTATCCCCACGGGAATCGTGCGGGTAGGGAGGGTCACAGTAAAATAATGTTTCTGGACTATCGTAGCGTCGAATAATATCAATTGCTCGGTCGTTCTCAATTTGCACGCGTAGCAACCGTTGCACGATTTCGGGCAAATCCTCAACACTACCAAGCCACCGGGAAACTGCACCAGCCATTCCAGCGCGGCTAGTAAGTTTGCAGTGCGCCCATCGTCCAACACTCGCGGTTTGTGCTAAGCCTGTTCTCACTTGTCGCGCCCGGACAAAAAATCGTCTAGCCCTTTCCAGGTCTGACAAACTCTCTTCTTCTTTGGCAATAGCAGTCCGAAATTCTTCACGGGAAAACGGCGTTAACCCAATCGCCTCAATGAGTTGGTCTTTTTGGTCGCGTAGTACGCGAAAAAAGTTGACTACCTGGCCATCAATATCATTGTAGGTTTCTACAGGCGAAGGCTCCCGGTTCAACAACACGGCTGCTGAACCGCCAAAGGGTTCGCAGTAGTGGCTTGTTTTTGGCAATAAGGGTAAGAGCCAGTCTAAATGACTGTATTTGCCGCCATAGTAACCAAAAGCGATCTTTTTTACCATGAAAGTTCACCTTAAAGGAAGTGCCTTCTCCACAATTTGGGATCTAAGTAAAAGACAATTTCTCTAGTGTAGAGAAATTAAAGGGAAAGTGGCGAAGGCACTGTTAGCAAATGTTAAGATATCTACTGTTCCAAAAACGAAATACCTGTGTTTGTGTGTTTCATCCCACATTTATGCAACGCCAGATTAATCTCTAGTTGCAATTGTGCTAACTCCATTATCAGAGTTACTAGATCCTTCATCTTTTCTTGACTTTCTGGCACTGACGCCAATTTCTCCAGCATAGCAACATGAGGTTTGAGGCGATTTGAAACAGTCTCTATTTCGGGCTGTTTGACTGCTCCAAAACTTACTAAACGTGATTTAAAGTATCTAATTCCGGCATTAATCACAAGCTCACCAAAATTTTGTACCATCAAGAGCTTGATTAACTCTTCTTTTGTTAGCTGTCCAGAATGAATATCAGCTAAAAATTTATTCAGTTCTGCTTGAGTCAATTCAAATCTTTCTGGGTAAAAGGGAACAGATGATTGATTCAAATTATTCACAGTTAGCTCCTAAAAAGCTCGGTCGTCATTAATATAGTCGCCGTTGGAACACTGATATGCCATACAAATACCTAAACACAAAAATTGGATTGACAATTTTAGGATAGTATGTACGTAAAACGTTATGGAATGATGAGCCTTTTGGGAATTAAAAGGAAGCTAAATCATGTATTCAACTTATCTATCAGCGAGACATATCCAGCTTTTAACTCTTCAGATAAAAAGGATATTAAGAAAGTAAAACTTTACCCTGGGTTTATACGGAGAAATGCAAGTTATGAGAAAATTAACTTTGACGGCAGTGTAGTATCTAAAGCTGTCGCAATGCTGAGATGCAATATAAATATTTTTAGTAAAAAATTAGATTGACAATTTATATAAAATATGTTTGAAGAAATGTGGAATCATGAATGCTTTGCGAATGAACAAGAAGCCAAAGCATGTATTCAACTTATCAGTGAGACATATACAGATTTTAACTACTTAGTTCAAGAATCTCTTAAAAATAAGACAGAAAAAAATACAAAAAACACTACAGGAGAAAATAAAATTTTAGCCTGGTCTTGGATTCTGTGTAATCCTCATATAACATATGAAAATTATGAAGAGGAAGATTCTAGACCTATAGAAGAATTAGGCGAATCCAGTGTAAGTAGGTATGGTTCTGCATTAACTTATGTGTTCAAAAAACTTTTAAATTCATGGTCTTTATTAGTTGATGAGATAGATGTAGTTACAGTTGAACTTGACAGAGATTATCTACATCTTATACAGGCAAATAACAAAAAAGCAATTATTAATAAAAAAGGTTTCGCTGTAATCGCTGCTGCACGGAGGTTACAAATGATTTCTATTATTTATCCCTTTTATAACAGTCAAGAATGGCAAAATTATATAGAAGAGACAAATGGAAAGCTGAGTGTAATAGGCTTTCAGCAAGATAATTACCCACGGACTGAGGAATTTTATATTGAACCTGATTTCTTAAATTCAGAAGGTGAGGAAGTCAAGGCAAGTATTGGGCAACCCAAAGCCAGAATACTTATTACAGGAGTATCTGGAATGGGAAAGACTTCCTACTTAAAGCATTTAGCTATGTTGTGCTACAGACAAAAAATTTGTCAAGATTATATACCTGTATATATTTCTCTACGAAGAGCTGCATTTTTAGAGCATCAACTTCCTCAAGCCTTATCCCAAAAACCGATTGATATTTATATGTCTGTACTTAACAATAATTGGGGAGTTAAATTAACACAGGAACAACTAATTAACGTATTAGTTAATGGAAAAGCACTAATATTAATTGATGGATTAGATGTTAACCACGTTAATAGTTTTTATCACTTTAATCAAATAAAA
>NZ_JACKZU010000492.1:0-5008 GCF_014222165.1 Nostoc sp. 2RC | reverse complement strand
CCCCCATCTCCCTCCCCCCTACCTCTTTCCCCCAGTTGCGAATCAATGGGGTTTTGCAACACATCATCGAGGCGAGTTAGATTTCCTTCCATCTCTTGTAGGTCGCTTCCCAGGTTGATGAGGTTTGTTATCGGCTGGAAAAAACTTTGCATTAAAGCCATAAAGGCTATTAACATGCCGATGGTGATGGTACCATCTATGACTCGCAAACCCCCCACGGCTAAAAGTAACATGGAAGCGATCGCTGACAAGAAATCTGGTAAAACTCCTAATGTCTGGTTTGTTGTTTCTAATTCCTGTTTGGTGTTAATGGCTTTGGCATAGTAACCCGCCCACCGAGAAAAAAAATCTGACTCTAATCCTGAGGCTTTGATTGTTTCTATACTTTGGAGGCCAGAAATTCCCACACCGCTAACTTTTCCGTATTCCTGCATCAGTCTGGTGTTGGCATCCACCCGCCGCCCTCTTACCCACTGTAAGGCGGCGAGGTTAACAGCAACAAAGGCAATGGCAATTAAGGTCAACACCACATCATATTGCAGCATCACTAGTACATACAGAAATATTGACGCTGCTGCGATCGCAGTTGTAGCTAATTGACCAGAAAGCATATTGGCGATACTATCATTGAGTTGCACCCGGCTGGTGATTTCCCCTGCAAATCGCTGGTCATAAAAACTCATGGGTAGGCGAAGAATATGCCACAGAAATTTACTCTTCATGCCCACTGACAATTTAATTTTCAACTGACGCAAAAACTGTAACTGTAGCAGAGTCAAAAATGCTTTGAGTCCAGCTGTGAAAATCATCCCTAAAATTAACGGACGCAACCATTCATCCCGCTGTTCAATTAATACGTTGTCTACAAATATCTGGGAGAATGCAGGTATGGCCAATCCAGGAATCACTAGCAAAAATCCCGCCACCACGCAGTAAAGTAATGCCCCAATGGAACCTCGCAGTCGCGACCACAAAGCAAGGATAGTGCTGGGTTTACGTCCCCCCCGTTGGAACTCGGAACTCGGTTCTAAAAGCAGTACGATACCTGTGTAAGCACCGCTAAATTCTTCAACAGAAACACTGCGCCGTCCAGTAGCCGGGTCATTGAGATAAACTCGCTGTTTGCCAAATCCCTCCACCACCAGAAAATGGTTAAATTTCCAAAATACAATGAAGGGAAATTTCAACTCAGACAAAGTAGCCAAGTTAACTTTATAGCTCTTAGCAATTAATTTATAGTTTCTAGCAGCCTTCAAAATATTTAAAGCGCTAACTCCATCCCGCGACACACCGCAGGCTTGGCGCAGTTCTGTCAACGGCACAATTAGACCATAGTAAGCCAAAATAATCCCCAAAGCAGCAGCGCCACATTCTACTACCTCCATTTGCAGCAGCGTCGGAGTACGACACCGCTTGTTTTTAATCTTTAGTAGGCTTTGGAAATTTTGCCACAGCAGCATAAAAAGTGGGATTATCATTTGGGGTTACCCTACTTTCAATAAACCCCAGTCCAAGATCGCAAAATTGGCAGGATAAATGTAATGGGGGCACGTTCTTCGACGGTAACTTGTACAGAGGTCGTAGTTCCAGAAGTTACTTTCATTGCCGGCCCTTGGGAAGAAGACCATTTATAGCCGCTGACTGTGGAAGGGTCTAGTTGCAGTCCGGCGTTAATGAGAATCTGCGGCCCTTGTGACATTAAGTCTTGGACGAATTCGGAATTGCCTACTACGCTTAATGCAGCTTCTTTGGTTACAGGAAATGCTGAAACATTTGTGACGTTACCAATGATGCCACCGAAGCGTTGTCTTTGTACTGTTGTAGGTGTAATTTGTAACTTCATTCCTGGTTGAATTTGTTTGCCATCACCAACGGGAAAAAATGCTACAGTTTCCAGTTTAGCCGATGGCTTTTGTGCGGCGATCGCTCCTATGGGTGTACCCTGTAAAACAACCTGCCCCGGTGTTGCTGAGATTTCTAAAACACGTCCAGAGTAAGTACTTTTAATTAAGCTGTTGGTCGATAATTGCAATACTAATTGGGTAATGTCCCGCCGCACTTCTTCAATTTCTTTTTTGCGTGTGGTTACGGCTTCTAAGTCTTGTTGGGCTGATGTGGCTTCTTTACTATCTAGTTGCTTTAACTGGGTTTCTAAATCTTTAATGGAGTTGAGATTTTCTAGATATTGGCGTTGGGCGTCTGCTTCTTTAACATCTAGTTGCTTGAGTTGGGATTCGGCTTCGTTAATTTGTCTAACAGCACTTAAATAATCTTGCTGTGATTGTAGTACTGTATCACCAGAGATTGCTCCCTCTTGCAATAATCGCTGGCGGTTGTCTAATCTTTGTTTAAAAGTCGGCAGTAGTTCCCGCAAAGATTGTAGGCTTTGTATTTGGTTGGCGCGATCGCGTTGAATAGAGTCTAGCCCTTTTTCTCTTAAAATCGGCGTTAACTTTTGTACTGTTTGAAGATTTTGCTGCAAAGATTGGCGTTGTTGTTGAAGTGCCTGCCGGTCTGCATTTTGTCGGAGTCGTTGCAGCAAGTTAGCTTCTCGATCTTCTTGCTGTAGTTGCTCTAATTTAGAACGTACTAATTGTAGCTGTTTGGTGAGTTCGCTTTGGTCTAGGGTTGCTAACACATCTCCTCTGTTTATAAAGTCGCCTACCCGCACGTTAACCGTTCGCAATCTGCCAGCAATGGGTGACTGAAATGAAGTAACTGTGCTGGGATAAACTATAATCCCAGTACCAGTAACCGTAATGGGAATTCGACCTAAAAAACTCCAAGTAAACCCAGTCACCACCAAGGAACCAACAGCAATTAAAGGTAGCCACCTTTTTGGGCTGACTACCTGCATAATTCGATCTAATTCTTCAGGTGAAGAAGCACGTTCTAAAGCTTCTTTACGGAATAGGTTACTTTTTTGGCTAGTCACCGAATACCATCCCAATTTATATGGGAGTCAAAAGAAGGAACAATTTACAAGCCCCTTTGAGGCCAAAACAGGCACTCTTGTGGGTGGCTTAAATTTTCAGGGGTTACCTGTTGCCCGTTAAGAGATAAAGATTCAGAGTCAAATTTTAACAGCTTAAACCATATTTCTACTGAATTACTAGGATACCTCGAACTGAGTTTTTTTTGTTTAGGGAACTCCAGAAAATAAATTATTCCGGTTCCCGTCGTTGACTGTTAACTGTCAACAATCAACAGTTAACAATAGACCTCTTGCAATCAATCGCTTTTTGGACTCTTGTGGTCAAAGGGATACATCTTTATTGGGGAAAGGGAAAATACCAAACATGCACTCCCTTTCCCTTTTCCCTACTTTTGCAAGAAGTCTAATCTTCTGTGGAATATTTTTTTACTTGTAAGTCCCTTATTTGGCAGTCCCTTAGGGTCGATGACTGCGGCGGATTTCTGTAATTTGATCTGCCACATCCAACAGAGATTTCGGCATTTCTGGCCCTGTGAAAATGATATCGACATGGGGAGGACGTTTTGCCAGAAAGGCTAAAACTTCAGTTTCCGGAATTAAACCAAAGTCCATCGCTAAACTTAACTCATCTAAAACTACGAGAGAATACTTGCTTTCATTTACTATCTGTTGTGTATATTGCCACAAGTTTTTCAGAGCTTGGTTTTCTGTTTCGTCGAGATGTGGTGTATCAATACAACGAGGTAAATCACAGCGAATCCAATCTAGATTTTGTCCTAGTTGTATTGGTCGTTCGTGTCCTTGACGGATACCTCCTTTAAGGAACTGCACTATTAATACTGGCGTGCCTTGTCCAGCAATTCTCAATGCTTGAGCCATCACACTCGTAAAAAAACTTCTATGAGAACTAGTAAAAACTTGTATTAGTCCTTCAACTGGATATGGTAATGTAACGGTTGAATTTATACTCGGCGTTTCTAGTTGGGCGACCATAGGTAAAGTTCAAAAATTTACAATATTTTACAGACTATTACTTAAGATTAGTGATTAGGAATCTACTTGTATAATCAATCTATTTTTCACAGGTGCAGTGGTTTGGGCAATTTGCATTCTTAGTCAAACACTACCTTTGTGTTGAAGTCAAGAGTTATTTGGATTTAATTTTTAGTTTGGGATCGGAAATTTTAGTAAAAATGATAACAAATAAGTTACAGTTACAATCACTTAGAAAAGCTAGAAGTAGCGGCTGAAAGTCTCCAGATATGGGTTTTTCTGATTATTTATATTCACCAGACTTGTAAAGTAGTAAATTTGACACAATGAGGAGTGAATTTTTGTGAGATTAGTGATTCTGGGAGGTTCGGGATCGGGTAAAAGTACTCAAGCACAAAGGCTTTGCAGATATTTTGACATTCCTCTGATTTCCACAGGTGAGATTTTACGAGAAGCCATATCTGGTGGCAAGTCGTTGCCGAACTTCCAATGGTCGCCAACCGATTCCCGGACTTATGTTTCTGTTTACAACAGCCTCAATGAATTAGGCCACCATGCACGTCCATACGTAGAAAAAGGAGAATTAGTTCCAGACGAAATGATTATTGAATTAATCGGAATTCGTCTCAGACAACCAGATATTAACTGCGCTTGGGTATTGGAGGGCTATCCCCGCACTGCTTTTCAAGCCGAAGAATTAGATTTTTTATTAGATAATTTAGGACAAAAACTCGATTGGGCGATTTATCTACAAGTTCCAGAAGCAGTTATGGTTAGCCGATCCTTGGGGCGATCGCTACCAGACGACCAGCCAGAAATCGTACAACGCCGTATAGAATTATTTTACGATCGCACCATCCCCATCCTAGAATATTACGACCGTCGTCGCCGCCTGTTAACCATCAACGGCGACCAATCACCGGAAATGGTACAGCAAAATATTTTGACTCTGCTTTCTGTTCCCTAAAGATGGATTGGGGAGGTGGGGAGGTTGGGAGGTGGGCAATACTGCTCAGGTTTTGGATTTTAAACTGGAATTTGGTTTGGGGAAAAGGTGAGCCAGCGCGGTCTTGGGGGTTT
>NZ_JACKZU010000491.1:0-5015 GCF_014222165.1 Nostoc sp. 2RC | reverse complement strand
GGGGAGGGTTGGGGAGGGGTCTTGTCTATGTGTTGCATTATTTTTTCAAATTGGTATAACAATCCGGGGAGAGTTTGCATTTCATCTTGAAATTACAGATTTTGCTCATTATGGATTAATTATTCATCATTAGTTAAAACCACTCGTTTAACTAAGGATAAATGACTAATCACTAATGACTACTGACTAATGACTAATTAGTTTAGAAGGTGAGGCATAATGCAATCCTGGATTCGCAGTGGTGGAATTCGTTCCTCAAAAACTTTTTGTACAGGCGTGGTGTTAACGGTGGCGACTTTATTTTCTTGGTCGCCGCCGTTAGCGGGTAATCCCAATTTTGCTACAGCTAAAGCCACGTCAGCCAATGAAAACAGCATCACTGTATCTAGTATCAGCCAAACGTCCCAACCTCGCTGGATTGAAATTGACTTGTCAGAACAACGCTTACGTGGATGGGAAGGAAAAAAACTCGTTTATTCATATCGAATTTCCGCAGGTAAGCGATCGACTCCTACACCCATAGGTAAATTCCGGATTAATTCTAAGTATCGCACTCACCGGATGCGAGGCAGGGGCTACAACATCCCTGATGTTCCTTACACAATGTATTTCTATAGAGGCTATGCCATTCACGGTGCATACTGGCATAACCGTTTTGGAACTCCAGTCAGCCACGGTTGCGTGAATTTACCTGTTAAGCAAGCTCGCAATCTTTACAACTGGGCTGCAACGGGAACTTTAGTAGTGGTGCATAAATAGGGCTTGCGACAGTTACCCCTCTCCTTGCCAAGTTACGGTGTACACACAAATCAGCTGATTAAGCAAGGTTTTACCCCACCTTGTCAAGGGAAGGGACTGGATTTCTTTTTTCCCCCCTTGACAAGGGGGGATTAAGGGGGGTAAAGAGAAGACCTCAAAAAATGATTTGCTAGGGTAAGTATTTCCTATGAAAATCAATCGCTTCAGCAAGAAAGAAAATTTTGTTTTATTCCAGAATTTTTTATGTCGAAATCACAACCAATTACCAATTAACACATAAGAAGACCAAAAGCTTGGTGCTTTATAGTTAGGATGTTTCAGGAGTTTTAGCTGGGCACGGTGAACAGCTTCAGCTTTGGTAATGTTGCCACTTTTGAGTTCTTGATAAAAGCCACTAACAAACATTGCAGTTGATTTGTCATCAATTTGCCAGAGGGAGGCAATGGTGCTGCGTGCGCCAGCTCGTACAGCTGCTCCTGCTAGGCCAAGGGCTGCACGAGTGTCTCCTGTTGCTGTTTGGCAAGCACTCAAAACTAATAGTTCCACTATGCTTTTATTTTGATTGCGGAAAAGAGTATCAAAATCTTTGACGTTAATCTGACCATCAAAATCCAAAATAAAAGTGTCCTCAAAACGAGAACTGAACTGACCGTGGGTTGCCAAATGTACAATGTTGAATGAAGTTTCTGAAATTTCAGTTTCTAAATTCTTTTTCTTAAAATCCCCATCTAACAGACGAGTTGTGGAAACTCCTGCTTTGGCAATACTGTCGAATTCAGATTTAATCCCCAGTAATGGGGCAAACTTGGGAAATCCAGGTGGGGGCTGAGTTAATCCTGCGGTGAGAGCTACTAATTTCTGTTTTAGCAGTGGTTTGGGGTCTAGGAGTTGCAGACCGACACTGAGGGCAACTGCGTATTTCTCTACTAAGTATTGCTTGCCATCGTACAGCGCGGACATTGGTATATTACGTAATACTCCGTCCAGCACAAATACTAAGGTCTTTACCCCACTTTTTTGTAATTCTGATTCAATGGGTTGGAGCAGCCAGTTGTAAACTTGTTGTGATTGGGTTTGAACAGTTTTGGTAGCAGTGGGATTAACAAGATTTTTTCGCAGTTCTACTAAAAGTTCTTCTACTTTGGTTTGGGAAATCTTGTTACCGTAGTTTTTCAGGGGTTGGTTAGGAATTTTGACAATTACCTGGAGTTGTTCGGGAAGAATGATTGGATAGATAATGGCAGCGTCGGAACGATCTCCTTTGTCTACCACTTGGTCGAGGGTTATTCTCTGACCTTGCAGACAAGCTTCCCGAAAGAAGTCGTCTAATTCTGCTAGCTGGAGTGCTTCAATTCGCAGGCGTGCTTTTTCTAATATTTTCTCGTCTGTTTTTCCATGTTGAGATTGCAGCAATAATTGTACTGACTGTCGGTAAACGGGTTCCACGCTGTCCCGAAAGTTGAATTGTACATCTTGATTAACTACGTCGTTATTTACTACTAAATCTCTGCGGAGAGATTGGAGAGTTTCCACAGCAGCATCATAAGCGGCGATCGCACCATTAATATCATTTTTTGCCCAGAGTAATCTACCTAACTGCCATTCCAATGCATAGGTAATTTCAGGTGCGTTACTGCTCTGTGCTAAAGCTAATCCTTGCATAGTCAGGCTTTGCGCCTCTGACAACTGTTTGGTTTGTTCGTACAAACCACCTAAATTTTTGAAGGCGTAGGCCTCTGCTCGCTTATCTCCTAAACTCCGGGATTTCTCAATGGCACTGGCGAGTAGGAATGCTGTTTGCCGTAGCGGCGCGTTTAACTCCTGCTGAATGGGAAATGGGGAGGAAAAATTTTTAGTTAATGTTTGGCTTGGGAAATCAACATTATTCTTGACTTTTGATAAACTTTGTGAATAGTTAACCAGAGCGTAGATACTAGCACGACTGAGTGGGAGTTGGTCGAGTTGAGATTGAATCGCTGGTAAAAGAGTTTTAACTTCTGCCCATTGTTGGTCTTCAATAAGTAAACTCAGGTGATTGAGTTGAGCTTGGACTTTTGTGAGCGGTGAGGGAGATACTGCAACTGTTTGTTGATAATAGGCGATGGCTTTTAGTTTATCGTTTTGTTTGAGGGCATTATTTCCCAAGCTGAACAGACTAGCGCTAATATCTGCCTGTGATTGCAAATTACGAGCAATTGTGAGACTTTCTTCTAAGACTTCCTGTGAGTCTTTGAAATTGCCTATTAGCATCAGGGCATCACCAAGCGATCGCAAACTCACTGTCTTTTCTATAGAATCGCGTTCAGATTTTAGCTTTTGACGAAGTTTATCTAGAGTTTTGATTGCGCGCGGGTAAAATCCTTGAGTTTGCCAAGCTTGTGCTTGATTGATTAGCGATCGGACTACACCATTTTTTTTATCTGCTTGCTGATAAATTTCTTCTGTCTGCTGCCAAGTTGCTAAAGCCGCCTCCGGTCGTCCCGTTGCCAATTGCAAACGACCTTGGATGTCTAAGGATTGGGCTAATATTTGCAGATTTGGGTTTTGCTCCTCGGCTTTAAGCAAATTTAGGCTTTGTGTAATTGCCTGTTGTGCCTGACTCCATTTACCAAGTTGCTGATAAGCTAAGGAGAGATTACTCAATGTCACTGCTAATCTGAGATTCTCCCCTTGCTGCTGATAAGCCTCCACAGCTTTTTGCAAAACTTCGGCGGCTTGAGTATAATTGCCAGTATCGTATAAAACTTTGCCTTGTTCCACGAGTGAAGCGGCGTCAGTAGTTCCAACCACAGAGGTAGTACTGTTAACAGGCAGTTGGGCTAAAGAATTGAATGAGTTAGGAACTTTTGCCAGCACAGGTGAACTGAGAATACATAACAAACCCATTAAAAAGCATAAAAACAAACATATTGCTTTTTGCCTTTTCACTTTTAGAGAATTTCCACCACTAGGTTTAGTTGCTTGAGTTATAGGCATGGCAAATGGTAGATGATAACTGGGAATTGTACAGGACTAACTCTAGGTGCTTGGACTACCAGGGTAATGTTACCACTTGCATCCATCAACAATCTGCGAGCTTCTACAATCTTATTTATCAGCAGTAGGATCGGGTTTTATTCGATTTTTCCCAGTTTTCAATAAAGACAGGACTCATGCAAAAATCATGTAATTTCCACAAGAGTGCAAAAAGCAATTGATTGCACTCTTGTGGTCAAAGGGAAAAGGTGAGCCAGCGCGGTCTTGGGGGTTTCCCCCATGAGCGACTGGCGAACCCCGAAGGGGTTAAAGGGGAAAGGGAAAATATCAAACATGCACCCCCTTTTCCCGACTTCTCTTAGAAGTCTATTGATTCAAGAAGGCTGTTCACTCCTTCAAAGTGAAGCTAGGCACAGTCGCTAAAGCCAGTCGCTCATAGGGAGAACCCCCTGTTCTGGGCGGTAGCTCACCGTTGACAGTTAACACTCAACAACTACTTTTGTTAATTATGCTTTTTTACCGTGCATTAGCTTAACAATCCCTCCGATTCTGCGAATTGACGTAAACGCGGTAGACACTGACGTTGATAAAAACTGCTCAATGTCGGAATTGACAGCCCGAATTCCTCAGATAACTCTCTCCAACTAACTTCCGGAGGTAGGCGTTTGAGGATTAACACCTGACAATTCACATCTGGACGCCCTTTGATATAAATACTACGGAGTTCTCCATCAAAGTCTGCCTTCGCCCAGTTTTCCAATTCCTCTAGAATTGGAGGTGCTTCAGGAACAGCCGGTAGGTTATCTACAGGATCGATAGTTTCACTTGTTCCACCAAATTTAGACTGACGAATTTTAAGAGGGACTGTTGTGGCTTGTTCCCGGTTTTGATTCAGGTAAAAGTCTTGTAGTCTCCGTTTTAAGTAAGCATTCAGCCAGGTGATTACAGTACCATAAGCAGGGTCATATTTTTGGCCTGTCAAACCTTCACAAACATTACGACAGAAATACAACCAAGTTTGTTGTAATGCGTCTTGATAATAGGGAGTACTTTCCCTCCAGAGTCTACTTGCTGTCAAACGAATAATCTGTGTGAGCAGCTTCTGACGCTGAGGGCTTCCAGGTGGGTATCCACAGGCTTCGGTAACTAAGCGGCGTAGCTGTTCATCGAATTGAACCATGACAATCTTGAGGAACAAAGCAAGAATATCTTAGTATTGCCTATAACAACGCCTTAGAAAATTACCTTTCATCAAGAAATTGGGGTATGGGGAGATGGGG
>NZ_JACKZU010000490.1:0-5071 GCF_014222165.1 Nostoc sp. 2RC | reverse complement strand
ACAATATTATTATTTTCATTACTTTCGGCGATATTGTTATTACCATCAGCTTGATATAACAAATAATAATTGCCTACCGCGATGCTATTATTGATGTTAATTGTAGTTGTTGAACCGCTAGAAACACCGGCAGCTATAGAATTAAAAAAGTAATCAGAACCTAAATAAATATCATCGTTGCTTAAGGTTGTATTTGTTGAAAGATAAAACTTTGTTTGGTGATAGCTAGCACTACTACTAGTGCCTTGATTTTTCACTTGATAGCTGACTTCAATACTTTCGCCCACTGACCCTACACTGGGATTAACAGCATTTTGAATTATTAGGTCTGGTTGAACAGCAGCGACAACAACGCTTGATTTTACCAGAGACATCCTCTGTGTAGTATTTTTATTATTTTTACTACTTGTGGCTAAATCTTTATTCGTTTGATTGTTGACTCCAGAAGTATTGATTAAAGAAGAAGTGTAACTACTTGCACTGGAGTTAAAGTAATTATTAGAATTATCAAATATATCAGGTACTTTTAAAGATAGATTGCTAGTTTCCAGACCAAGATTTTGATTATTAGAATTACGCTCTTTGGTAAAAAGCATCAGCAATTGCACTCCCTATATTCAAGTAAATTCGCATTATGTAACCGCTCAAATCCTTTTTTTTTCAGAACTTGAGCCAGAGAAGTATTTTAGTATAAGACAGGTACTACAAATATATTTGACTAGAAAATAACATAATTAGTTAGTAATATCACATTTTGAGGTATTACAAAATTTATCTTTTCACTTCATATAAATTTGTAATACTACATTTTTTGTAGATATTAAACTCTCCAAGCAAATTTAACCTTAGTCCGGTACTGTTCTAAATTAGAAAATAATCGGGGAGAAGTAGGGGAGAAAATTGAGCGCAAATTATATTATGTCCCGTAAAAGATTGATTATTTAGACCGACGCGGAGACACGGGGACGCGGAGACACGGGGACGCGGAGAAATTTTAACGACAAGTAATTAGCCGGACATGATATCACATTTAAAAGGCGAATAGAGCATAACTCTATTCGCCAAAAAGTACTCGAAAGCCACTCTGTAGATATTTATTTTTTATCTAGCCACAAGCTTTAAAGCCATTAAATCAGAACTTAGGCAGCGAATCTACTGAATGTACTATATATTTGCTTGCTGCCGTTGATATAGTGACCAGTACAAACCTTTTTGTTGTAATAACTGTGAGTGAGTACCACGTTCAGCAATCACGCCTTGTTCTAACACCAAAATTAAATCGGCACGTTTGAGAGGAGCAAAGCGGTGAGCGATGAGAAAGACGGTACGGTTGGCAGAAATTTTTTGCAGATTTTGTAGTACTTGTTGTTCAGTTTCACTATCCAAAGCGCTGGTGGCTTCATCCAAAACTAAAATCGGTGCTTGGGAAAGAAATAACCTTGCTAGGGCGATGCGTTGTCTCTGTCCACCGGATAAAGCGGTACCGCGTTCGCCGACATTAGTTTCGTAACCGTAGGGTAATTGGCTGATGAAGTCGTGTGCTACCGCCAGCCTTGCGGCTTCTACCACTTGTTCTGCGGTAATATCAGGATTGCCGAGAGTGATATTTTCCAAAATAGAACCGTTAAATAAAAAGTCTTCTTGGAGAACTACACTAATTTGTTGTCGCAGTGATGCTAAATCGGCACTTTTAATATCAAAACCATCAATCAGAATGCGTCCTGATTCAATTTGATAAAGGCGTTGTAATAGTTTAGAAAGAGTACTTTTACCGGAACCGCTACGTCCGACAATACCAACAAATTGTCCTGGGTCGGCATTGAAAGATATTCCCCGTAAAACTGGTTCAAAGTTCGGTCGGTAGCGAAAAAATACTTGCTCGAAGCTGACTTGACCTTTTAAAGGTGGCAAAACTAAGCCAGTTCCCGGTTCTGCTTCTGGAGAGACGTTGAGAATATCACCAATGCGGTCTACAGAAAGTAGAACTTGTTGGAGGTTTTGCCACAATTGCACTAAGCGTAAAAGCGGCCCTGTGACTCTACCAGACAACATTTGAAAGGCGACAAGTTGTCCGACTGTGAGCTTTTGTTCGATGACTAACTTGGCTCCAAACCAGAGAATCAACATTGTGGAAAAATTGGTGAGGAAGTCACCAAGATTGCTGCTGATGTTGGAGGTAGTAGAAGCTTTAAAACCTGTGCGAATGAAGCGAGCAAATAAGCCTTCCCAGCGATCGCGCGCTACTGGTTCGGCTGCATGGGCTTTCACGGAGTGAATGCCGGTGACTGTCTCGACTAAAAACGATTGACTATCGGCAGAACGGTTAAAAGTTTCGTTGAGCCAGTTACGCAGAATTGGTGTTGCAACTATTGTCAAGGTTGCAAACAGTGGCAATACCGCTAAGGCGACAAAGGTGAGGGGGATATTATAGTAAAACATCAATGCTAGGTACACCACAGCAAAGATGCTATCCAAAATCACAGTTAATGCTGTACCTGTGAGGAATTGCCGAATTTGTTCGAGTTCTTGGACTCGTGCTACCGTGTCTCCCACGCGCCGCGACTCAAAATAAGCCAAAGGCAAGCGCATCAAATGGCGAAACAGCTGTGCTGATAAACTTAAATCCAGACGGCGGGCTGTGTGGGTAAAGATAAATAAGCGCAGAATGCCGAGTATGGACTCAAATATGGCGACAAACAGCAAAGCGATCGCCATGACATCAAGAGTCGGCAAACTCTCCTGCACCATGACTTTATCAATAACAACTTGGGTAATCAGTGGTGTTGTTAAGCCCAAAAGCTGCAAGGTAAAAGATGCCAACAATACTTCCCCTAGCAATCCTTTATACTTCCAAACTGCTGGGGTAAACCAACTGAGGTTAAATTTTTCTTGCTGGGCGATGAGTTCTACTTGCCAGAGTTGTCCATCCCAACACGCCTCAACTACCGACTGGGGCAAACTTTCACAAAGGCGATCGGGATTTAAAGGATTAGCGATAATTAAGCGATCGCCTCTTATTCCATAGGCTACCACCCAAGATGGACTCTGGGCTAACTCGGTATTCCACAACAACAAAGCTGGAAATGATATTTGTCGCAAGTCACTCCAACTTACTTGTAACCGCCGCAACACTAAGCCCATCTTTTCTGCTGCTTCCACAACATTTTTTGGGCGTTGTCCTCTAAGTTGGCGTTGTACCCATTCCAATTGCACCGAATTTTCTAGCTGTTGCGCCACCATTGTTAAACATGCAGCAGCAGTATTCCAACTGGCAACAAAAGGATAATTGGGAACAATTAAGTTGGCTGCTGGTAGTCCTTTTTGGGGTTGTAGGGGAACAGTTTCCTCGGAAGCTGGGGGTAGTGGAATTGTGGGAGAGTAGGAAAATGTCTCTTTTTCTGGTTCCCTTTCCACAGGTAAAGCTTGCCAAAATTCCTGAATTTGTGGGTGAGAAAATTCTGCCCACAGTGCTGTCTCCCAACACACTACTATCACTTCTTTACTAGCAGCTACAGCTTTAAAATCCGCAGACAGCTTTTGTAAATCGCCAAACCAATCTCCTGCTTCCAGGGCGGCTATGGATTTGCCAACACGTTCTTGAGATAGCCCGCTAGATGGGTTTCTTCCATCTCGCAAACGTACTTTCCCAGCCACAATCAAGAATTGGTAACCGCTGATATCGCTTGACCAGATTTTATCCCCCAAACGATACTGACGAGCTTGGGATTCATCTCGCAATCGGGATTGCTGTTCGGGAGTCAACCAACACAGTGGTGGTTGATGCCAAGGTAAAGAAGCCAGCACTTCTAATCGTAGAGATTCATTATCCAGAATTTTTAACTCACTTGTAATTTGACTGTCAGTTTTTGAATTTTCTCTGCTAGCCATTTCTCAAACAATTCATTTTGTAGTGCTTGGTTTAGTTGAGTATCTTCTAAAGAGGCTGGCAGAAATTGTTCTACTCGAAACAAACCAAAAGGCCCTTCTCCTTGCAAAGAGGTTCCACCAACCAATTCTATTGGGCCTACCACTTGCCCAGGACTTGCGACATCAATAGCAGCCCGTAGTGTGTCAGGTAGACTTCCTCGGCTAATGAGTCCCATCATGCCATTCACAATTCGGTCATCTGCAAGTGAATATTCTCTAGCTAATTGCTCAAAGCTACCTCCTTCTTCTATTTGGATTTGTAATTCATCTGCCAATTCGCGATTATCAACAACAATCCGAGAAAGTACCACCCGATCTAAAAAAATTTTGCGTTCAATAAAATATTCTGGAAGTTTTGCTTCGGTAACTACAGCTTTCAGTTTTTCTACCTTGTAGCCAAAAGTCACTGATGTATGAAATGTTGTGTAATCTGTGTTGTTCCTCTTTAACCATTCTTGAAAACTTTGGGGGTCAGTCAACTGATTGTTGAGTCGAAAATCAATAATTGCTTGTTCAGTTACCGCTGTGCCAATCTCGATATCATCTCGCGTCCGGATTTCTTGCTCAATTACGTACTGGCGGAGAATATCCCCAATGTACTGTCCCAATTTTCCAGAGACTTGCAGGTATTTTACTGCTTCTTCAATAGAAATAGCTTGGTCATCGACTATCAAAAATGGTAAAGATTCCATGAACTAATTATGTAAAAATGGTTAAACACTCATAGGACTTTTAAATTAAATCATATAGAAATCATGTTGTCACAGATGGATTATTATGATAAAGATTTCATAAACTAAAAAAAATATATTGCTAATTGAACAACAGACGCTCTCAAGCTCTTTACGTCACCGTGCTTTCATGATTAGTAATACGCCCTTGGGAAGACACAACAGGATTGAAAATATTAGCTATGCCTTAAAAGCAAGCCAAGGGGAATTTTCTGAAAAAGGCTGTATCAATTTCAGCAACTAATCAGATAGCTAAGTGAAATCAACTAAAACAGGTGAAAAAATATATTGATTATTTAAGCTAATGCGCCCTGAAAAAGCATAAGTATACTAGTAGTCTGGCAACCCAAAAATGCGCTTCTTTCAGGCTGGGGAAAGGGTAAGGGATTTAAAACCTTTCCCCAGCCTGAAAG
>NZ_JACKZU010000489.1:0-5116 GCF_014222165.1 Nostoc sp. 2RC | reverse complement strand
GGGACGCGGGGACGCGGGGACGTGGGGAATAACCAATGCCCAATACCAAACTGATTTTGCTAGTACGGCACACATCGCCCGGTTGTTAGATTTACCAGTGGTATTGGTGATTGATTGTAGCCGTTTGTCTGGTTCTGTGGCAGCCATCGCCCACGGTTACCAATCTTTCGATCGCCGAATTAAAATCGCTGGTGTAGTTTTAAATCGCGTAGGAAGCGATCGCCATTTCTCTCTGCTTAAAGATTCTCTAGAACCCTTACAATTACCGATTCTCGGTGTGCTAAGGCGTCAAGATAACATCACAATTCCCCATCGCCATTTGGGTTTAGTACCTACAGCCGAACTTGCCGAACTCGATGCTGTCATCAATCGCCTTGCGGATTTAGGAGATACTTGCTTTGATTGGCAACGCTTATTATCCTTGTTAAAATCTTCCCCATCCCCCTCATCTCCCCGGTGGCGGACAAGCAGGTAGCCGGAAACCCAACACAGCGCCTCGTGGCCATCGATTTTCTGCCCAAATTGTACCTCCATGAGCTGTAATAATTTGTCTGGTTAAATAAAGCCCTAGTCCCGAACCAGAGACGTGGCGATCGCTATGTCCTTGATAAAATCTCTCAAATAAGTGGGGTAGTTCTTCTTCTGTAAAACCGGAACCAGTGTCGAGGATTTTGACCACTTGCTCGCTAGAATAACTTTCAAATACTACTTCCACTTTACCGCCACGGGGAGTATGGTTAATGCCATTACTCAATAAATTGGTAAAAACTCGTCCCAATTGCAATGAATCACCATTTACCCAAAGAAAGCTGCGAAAATCTGATTCGCCATAGTGCAGAGAAATATAAACCTGACGCGTTTTTGCTAGTTCCATCAGGGTGGCTATTACTTCTTCAGCCACAGTTACTAAGTTAATAGCCGATTTGTGTAATTTCAATCCTTCGGCATCATTGCGATAAACATCTAAAAGAGTTTGGACTAATTGCAGTGTACTGCGATGACTGCGAGCCATTGTTTGCAAAACTTTTGCTTGCATTGGGGTGACTTCACCAAATTGCTCGTTTTGAAAATATTGCAGCGTTTCAATTGCTCCAAGTAAAGGAGTTTTCAAGTCATGAGTGAGGGTAGAAATAAAATCTTCACGCATTGCAGCTAGTTGTTCTTGGGAGCGTAATTGTGCTTGAGTGTGAGCGATCGCTTCTTCATTACGACGGTTGCGTTCGCTTAAAATGGCAGTTACCACTAACGCCAATACTGCAATTAATCTATTTGCCAAGGTTGGAAGATTGATGATTTCTTTTCCTGGTACAAATAAATTTAATAATGTTAATCCTGTAGCTGCAATGGTGACTCCAATAAATGCTCTGCGATTTAATCGATAATCTGCCAATAAAATAGTCGCTGTATAGAGGTAGCCGAATACATATTCTGGTGGTGTAATGTATTCTAAAACTATCACTACTGTAAAAGCTAACCATATTAGAAAATATGTCTTACCACTTTCTTTCAGTGCTTTTTTTATAGCCAATATTTGACTGGTCATAGTTATTCTTCATAGTCATAATTTTTCAATATAATCTATATTTTTTAGATGTAAATTTATAGCAAATGACTGGTGACTGGTGACTGGGTGAAACGTGTTTTTGTATCTAAGTTTTATTCCACTTACTAAATTGCACGGTCATATAGGAATCCGATTTGACTAATGAACATATTTGTGTGGTGCGCGTTCGCGCAGCGCAAGCGCGATAGTGAGGGAACAGGGAACTCTTAACAGGAAAAAAGGAATTTAGGGGTGTACTGAGTTTTTTCACCAAATCAAATATGAGTCCTATATTAGGTTTATTGATTGTTGAGGGTTAGCTGTCAACAGTCAACAGTCAACCGTCAACAGTTAACCGTCAACCATCAACAGCTAACACGAACAGATTTGCAAATTAAATGCCTAACAGCTTGTTAATCTTCAGACTGCTCAGAGTTTGGCTCAGCTTCAGTTTCAACTTCTTTTTCAACTTTAGTTGGAGGTTTAACGGGTTTTGGGCCACGCATGAGTGCAGGATTAACAGGGGGCTTGTTTTCATCTGCAAAGGAGCGTTTTTTTCCTTTGCCAGAGGAACGATTACGATCTGGTTTTGAGCTTTTGGGATTAGATTCCACAGGAGGTGTGGAGTCCAAATTTTCCGAATTATTCTCAGTATTTGCTTGAGACTGACGTTCTGATTTTTTGATTGGGCGTTCTACCATTGTTTATTTGGATAAAGTTACAAACTTTTGAGAGTAGTGAACAGCCAAAAGAAAACAGGAAACAGCTATGGAAAACTTTAATTTTAGCTATAAATCATAGTTTCAAAAAATGTTTTTCCAGAGGATAGCGCTTTATAAAAACGGCGTATTTATTTAATCCAATAGCACGTTTTTGGGGTTTGGTTTCTCTGTTCTCCGTTGTCTGTTAACCGTTGCCTGTGAAAGAATTAATCAACTAACTGAAAAAGCATTCACAACAAATCCGCAATAAATTTACTAAATGTAGTAATGAGTGCGTTATTAATAGCGTAACGTACTCTATTACCACTACTCAACAAAATTAGGTCGTGCCTGTTGGGTTGATTTCAACTTTGACTCTAAAACTGCCCAATTCTCCTGCTCGATTAAGTTAGTCAACTCATCGAGATTTTGGCGATACTGGCGCAGTGACAAGAGCAACGCTTGGCGATTATACCGCGCCATCATAATCCCCAACTCTGGATTACCGCCACCTACACGGCTGGTATCCCGAAAACCAGAACTGGCTAGCTTTTGGGCTAATTGCAAAACCTCTGGGTCAGTTTCACTCAAACAAGCAGCAATTAAGGAGGCACTAACCATCACAGGCAAATGAGAAATCCAACTCACAGCCCTGTCATGTTGTTCTGGTTGACAGTGGTAGATATTCGCACCTAGCGATCGCACAATTTCTTCGACAATTGTAATTGCAGTGATTGGTGTTGTGGTCAGGGGTGTGAGTACATAAGGTTTATCGACAAATAAATGCCTTTGTGCGGCTTCTATGCCACTGTCTGCTGTTCCCGCCATTGGATGACCGCCGATAAAATTATCCCAAAGATGAGAAATAGCTTGGACTATTTCTGCTTTCGCCGAACCCACATCGGTGACAACTGTAGTGGGAGACAAATAAGGAATTAATTGTACAAATTGGGGCACAATTAGGGCTAAAGGCGTACAAATAAATACAACTTCTGCGGCTGTTAACAGGCTCAAATCTACCGATGCTTCATCGGCGCAGCCAAGGGCTACTGCCTTTTGGCAGGTGGATTCGCGACGGCTCACTCCCAAGATATGATGTCCTTGCGATCGCAAATCAAAACCCAAAGATCCGCCAATCAGTCCCAGTCCTAAAATTCCAATATTCATTCTTTAAATTTTGACATTTCATTTTTTCCGACTTTACAACTATATAAAGTTGGCATCCCAGAGGTAGCATCGATGACTGTAGAGGAATTGCTGGAACAATACGCGGCAGGAGTTTTAAACTTTAGTGGTATTGAACTGTCTGAAGCTAATCTGAGTGGGTCTAAACTCAGTGGCGTGAATTTAAGCGATGCTAATTTAAGTGTAGTTAACTTGAGCGGTGCCAATCTCAGTGAAGCTAACTTGAGCAATGCCAAATTGAATGTAGCCAGATTGAGCGGCGTCAATCTATGCAGCGCTATTCTCAACAATGCCAGTCTGAATGTAGCTAATTTAATTCGAGCAGATCTCAGCCGCGCTCAACTCCAGGGAGCTTCACTTATCCGTACCGAGTTAATTCGCGCTGACCTCAGTCGTGCTGACTTGTTCCAAGCTAACCTCACCAGCGCCGACCTGCGAGAAGGGACTCTGCGCCAAGCGAATCTCCGCAACGCTAACTTGAATGAAGCTGTGTTGCGAGGTGCTTCTCTCACAGGAGCCAACTTAGAAATGGCTAACTTAAACGCCACTGACCTGAGTCGTTGTGACATCACCGGTGCGAATTTGCGAGATGCTGAACTCAGACAAGCAAATCTCAGCCATGCTAACCTCAGCGGTGCAGATTTAAGCGGCGCTAACCTCCGGTGGGCAGATTTAAGCGGCGCTAACCTCCGGTGGGCAGATTTGAGCGGAGCAAAATTGAGCGGGGCAAATTTAATTGGTGCAGATTTAAGCAATGCCAATTTAACGAATACGAGTTTAGTACATGCGAATTTAACTCAAGCAAAATTAATTAGAGCCGAATGGATTGGTGCTGATTTAACCGGAGCAACTTTAACCGGTGCAAAACTTTACGCTACTTCCAGATTTGGTTTAAAAACCGAAGGTATGATTTGCGAATGGGTTGACCTCAGTCCCACAGGCGATCGCTCAATTATTCAAAAATTTCATGCCGACGATTCACGAGATTTTTTTAACGAAACACCCCCAACAATTAGGATTATTGTTGATGCAGCTCTAGAACACGAAGCTAACTTTGCTCTTGCTGGCGCTTACTACCAAATTGCTCAGGAATACCGGGGATTAAAACAACCCCCAAGTATGGAAAGCGGTCGTCGCCGCACTATTTTCACCTTCCGCGTAGATAGCGACGAAGCATTATTTCCCACCGCTTATATTGCCATCCTTCCCTTTGTAGATGCGGCATCTACCCAAAAGAATATTTTACAGATAGTGGAAATGATTAATACTGAAGTTGTAGCCAACCCAGATTTAAAATCTTTTAAATCTCCCCACATGGTAAAACAATTAAATATGCTTTTAGAGCAAACTATGAGTAAAGCTACAACAATCAAAGAGATGAAAAAAAATCTCGAAGTAGCTGCTAAGCTAAATTTTTGTAAAGCTCCCAGCCAAATAATTTTAACAAATTCTAGCGCTCAAACTTTAATTGTGTATGATAATCCCAACTTTGGCAAAAGATTTATTAATAGGTCTTCTCTTAATACTTCAGTTTATGATGATCAATCCAACGAACCAACAAAATATATATTACCCTCGTTAAACATGGTGATAGATTTTGTTAAAGGGTTTCATTATATTAGTCATTGAAGATGGGGCATGGGGCATGGGGCATAGGGCATGGGGCATTGAATATTAAGTATTAGTT